>JAZOPW010000302.1:0-6737 GCA_045655785.1 Eubacteriales bacterium | reverse complement strand
GCATAATCGTGTGCGCCGCGTAGTCCACAGAGGGGAATCCGCAGAGTGCGTTTACAACGCCGCCAAAGCCGAAGGAGCTTGTGATCGCCATGATCGCACCGAACATCAGCTGAGGCTTCATGCTGGGGAGGGTGATGTACCAAAGCTCCTGCCAACGGTTCTTTACACCGTCCACAGCGCCCGCCTCATACAGAGAACGGTCAACGCCCTGCAGACCTGCGATAAAGGACAGGAACGAGGTACCAAGGGAGGTCCAAAGTGCAACCACGATACACAGGGGCATAACGTAGTCGGCATCCTGGAACCATGCATAAGGTTCGGAGATCGCACCGATTTCCAGGAGCGTTGCGTTGACCCAACCTGCGGAGTCCGCATCGAACAGTGTACCCCAGATCATATACACCTGACCCGAAATAGAGGGGGCGTAGAAGACCAGAGTAACCAGCGAACGGATACGGGGGGAAAGCTCGTTGATGAACCATGCAACGAGGAAGGACATCAAATAGGAAACAGGTCCTACGATGACTGCGAAGATCAGGGTGTTCTTAGCGGCGATGAGGAATACGTCGTCGGCGAAAAACAGGTTGATGTAGTTTTCGCTCCAAACGATGTTCGGCATCTGCAGCATGTTAAAGTCTGTAAAGCTGATGACGAAAGACAACAGAACCGGAATAATGGTAAACAGCGTAAAAACGAGAACGTAAGGAAGAATCATCAGATATGCGACCCAGTTACGTTTCATTTCCTTCCAGATCCACTGCCGATAGGTCAAATCTTTTCTGGCAACAGCTTTATATTCTGCCGTTTTTTGTGACATATGCTCTTTCTCCTTATATAGATTTTCCGAAGCGGACCACTTGATTATCTCTTGTAAGAATCAAGTGCGTCGGCAGCGTTTCTAAGTGCCTCTGCGATAAAGTAAACCAACTGCATCTCACTCAGATCGTCGATGTTGTAGCCGCCGTTCTTGGGCTCGGCAGTCTGCTTGGTAACGTTGATATAGAAGGTGTAGTCCTTGCACTTTGCCTCGATCTCTGCCTTTTTGGAGGTCTTTACAACACTGCTCAAGGAGGAATCCTGCTCAACGGCAATCAATTCCTTGATGTAGTTGTACTCCAGCTTTGCGGAGAGTCTGGATGATGCATCATCAAGCTGTGCAACTCTTTCGTTTGCGATACCGTACATAGCTGCTTCAATTTCATCGGCATATTTGGTCTCGCCCGCCACCTTGATCAGTGCGTCGATTGCTTCCAGAGCCTGATCAAGTCTCTTGCTTGCCAGGGTCTGACCGATCTCAAGCGTTTCCAGCTTGAACTCTTCACGCTTACGGGTAATCTCATTGTTGATGGTGTTGATGTAGCTGAGCAGCTCGGTACTGGGATCTGCATCGTCATTGTAAGCCGACAGGAATGCGAAGTTGGTATGACGGCCAATGTAGTAGCTACCGGGGTAGTTCGGAATTGCCGCAAGATTTTCGAACTGCTTGGATACTTCGTTGTACTCGTCACGGGTCCAGGGCATGTTCTCAAGAGCAATACGGTTTGCGGTAGGATGCTTTGCGGAGTCACCGATGATTGCAACCATTTCGTTTGCGTATCGGGTCTGTGCCTCGGAGCCGGTATACCACTTCATGAATTTCCATGCAGCGGGCTCGCTCTTCACGCTCGAAATCATAACAACTGCCGCGATGGTAGAATCGGCGGTATTGTTGATAGAGCCATCTGCCTGTACGGTACCGGGAACCGGAACAAATGTCCAGCTACCCTCAATTTCGGTTGCGAAAACCTTCAACTTATTATAAAGGCCCGTATAGTCCGCGATAATAATGGGATACTCACCGGTACGGAAGCGGTTTGCCGCATCGTACTTATAGGGGAAGGAGTACTGTGTAAACATGTTACACATCTTCTCGAACGCCGCAAGACCCTCAACCGAATCGAGGTTGATTCTCATACCGTTATCGGCATACAGGTCTCCGTTGTCCTGATAGAGGAACATCTTGTAGTTTGTGGTTACACCGATTTCCATGTTGTTGGACTCGAGCTTGGACTGTGCCACGTAGATATCGTCCCAGGTCTTGGGAATCTCGATTCCGAGCTCACCCAGAATATCCAGACGAACAAACATCATGTTAAAGGTTTGCGTCTCGGGCAAGCCGTAAGTATGGATCACACCCTCGGAGTCGGAAATCTCCAGCTGAAGCATTGCCGCTCTTGTGAAGTATTCCTCAACAACATCGTTGAAGCCGTCCATATCCTCAATATTGTTCAGGGCTCCGCGAATTGCGTAGTTGATAACCGTTTCGTCGGCAAGGCCGAGGTAAACGTCGGGTCCCATACCTGCCAGGATCGAAGGAAGGAGTGTACCGCCGCTGACCAGCTTCAGGTCAACTGCAATAGCAGTATCAGGGGTAAACTCGTTGGTGGTCAGGTTACGGATGACCTGAGATTGGTCACGACCGTATGCAAGCCATACGTTGATGGTTTCGGTGCTTTCCTCGCTGTCCATAGCACCCATGCTGTTGTAGTCACGGAAGAAGCTCTGGATAAAGCTGCCGCACTCATGTGCAAAGGTCTGGAAGAAGTTACCCTCTGCCTTGGGAGCCTCGGAGGCTGCGGGCTGGATCGAAATGTAGTCCAGCTGCAAAGGCTGTGTTTTTGCGTCGGAAAGGAAGGTACCCAGGTTACCGACGTAGCTCTTCAGGTTATCCAGGTTCTTTGCGATCTGATCGGGATCGTGAACCAGCTTGGTCAACAGGTTATCCAGCTTATCGCAGGTACCCGAATAGGTGGAAGCCACCTCTGCGGTCTCCTTCAGGAATGCCGAAACCTCACGAAGTGCAAATGCCTGCTGCATCATGTTTACAAGGGTTTCGGGAAGCAGACGTGCAAAGCTGTAGTCACGGTAATCGTCGGGAGAGGTACCGGTCAGCTTAATAATGCTGAGGTAGTCGGCGTTGAGGTTGTTCAGAATATCCTCGATCTTCTGAACCTGCTCACTCATTGAACCCAGTGTAACCTCAAGACGGATGGTATAAACGACATCCTTTTCAAAATAAATCTGATAGGTATCCTCTTTGCCATCGAGATTCGTATCGGCGCCCGAGGTCAGGTTTGTAACCTGCCAACCGGTTCCGTAGTCATAACGAAGCTCATTTGCTTCTGCAAAAGGAACACCGTTGTAATAGCCTGCGGTATTGCCGACAGCCGCCTTGTATTCCTCGGCGGTTGCATACTCGGTGTAGATCTCCATCGAACGGCAGACGTACATACCGTCAAGGTAGCTCTGTCTGTAACGCGAATAAATATCATACAGACCCGAGCCGTCCACCTCAAAGCGGTACTCAACCCACTGTCCTGCGGTCGCCCACTTCTCGGTACCGATGGTGTTCAGCATAACGCGGGAGGTATCGGCGGGAGAGGTCAGAGGAGACGTACGGTCCTCGATGGGATATACAACGTTTGTGGAAGAGTGATAGGGATATTCACTTTCAAGCTTCACCGTACCGGTGCCGGGATTCTTTCCTACCAATTTATCAATATTGTTGAGATACTGTGCGTAGGTTTGAATATCGGCATAAGGCTTGATCACGATCGCACAGAGTGCCATCGACTCATTGACGCCCTCAAGCGTGAAGTCAAGCTTACCGTTGTTGGTTGCAGGATCCAGCACAAAGCCGAAGTCATTCGCATAGAAGCCTTCGCTGTCGTGGAACGTATAGGACGTCCACTCGGGAGTCTGCACCATGGTGGGACGCAGCTCGTTGTTATCGGCGTCAATGATCATGAAACGCAGATTATACTTTGCGATGAATTCATTGATCGGTTGGGTAACAACCTTGGGCTGATTGATCACAGCAGCCTTACCGTCAGCCGAGGGAGCAGCCTCAAGACCCGCAGCCTTTGCGGCAGCAATCACGTCTGCAACGCTCTCACCCTTTTTGGGAAGGCAAGTAGCAGTCAGACCCGAAACGCCGTCTGCCTTGAAGGAAGCCCAGATCTTCGGCAGAGTCAGCGCACGCGCTTCTGCGAAGGGAGCCTCACCGTTGATGTAGAATTCACGTTCAACAGAAGAAGATTTTGCGATCGGATCCTCATAACCCTCAAGCTCATAGATCGGATAGTATTCCAATTCAATTGAGTAAAGACCTGCGGTCATTTCGCTCAGATCAAGAGTCCAGGTAACCGAACCCCAACCGGGCGTATAAAGCGCGGTCTTGGCATCGCTGCCCTCTCCAAAGGACGCAAGGAAAACGAGGTCCTTCTTTTCGGCAATGCCCGCCTCAACAACAGCCTCCATTGAGGTGAAGGTTGTAATCAAGCGCTCCTGCTTTTCATTCTTCTCGTCCCTGTAGATCTCCATGATGTTCAAGGACCAATCGGTACCCTGCATCTGGACCTGCATGAACCAGTCGCCGTTGCGAAGCGTTACTTCCTTGTTATCCGCACCGGTCACCGTAATGGTCTTTTCGCCCTTTGCCTCAAACACCCAATTGGAATTGGTATCGAAGCGTACGGTTTCAAGATCGGGATTGGGATTGGCGAAGTAGTTGGGATACTGACTCATGTACTCTTGGTAGAGAATCGTGTTCAGCTCGTCAACATAGTCTTCGATCGACTTGTCCGTGACACCGCTGGACTCGTTTGCGCTTACGGCAACAGTCGCGGTGCTCACAAGAAATAGCATTGCCAGAAACAGGCATACAAATCTTGTGATCTTCTGATTTCTCATTTGCGTTTCCTCCTGCAAATAAATCGGGGCTCTGCCCGTTATTATCACGCTCTCACGCGCATGCGCGAGACCGCATAAGGGAGCCGGCGTTTCCCAAGCCTCCTGGCGTCTCATCCTGCCCTTGCCAGAGCATGCAAGGACAAAAATAAGCCGTTCGGAAAAGCCCTCAGGCAACCGGTGAGGTTGCCGCCGACCTGCATCGGGACAGACTTCTCCCCTATTATGATATAATATCATACCACAAAAACCTTTGTCTGTCAAGCATAACCTCTGATGAAAAAATTCTGTCAAAATGCAAAAACAGGTCAAAAATTCATGTTTCGGTCAAACAGTCGTTTCAAAAAGTTTACAAAAGCATTTGTTCACATTCGATTCATTTTTCTCCAAAACGCGGCATGGTAAATTTTATTTACGGTAATTTTATCAAGAAAGATTCATTATTGAGCAATTTTTGTTTATTTTTTCAAGCATTTTTTTAAAATATAAATCGTTTTTTAATTAAAGTAAATTTTATTTACCCTCAAAACCAAGTTTCGGACAGAGGCTTGTTCAAAAACCGATGTTCATATTTTGTGCAACTTCCACATTTTTTGACCTCGATTTTCTACACCTTGACTTTTTGCACAAAAATGTCGAAACACGCCGTCATTTTCTCCATTTTTTCCAATTTTGGGTATAATTTTATACTTTTTGGAAGAAAAAACAAGACAAAAAAGATTTCGTCCAAAAAGCGTTGGGCAAAACTCATTATCGTTTTTTAGTTGACAAGTAATGGAGCTTATGGTATAATAGGTCTATCAGGGTGAAAGGTGATAGAGATATGGGACTGTTTAGCACAATAAAAAAGATAATCAAATTTAAGAAAGAATTAAAGAAAAATATGAGAGAAACAGCAGAAAATGAAAAGCGTTACCTTGAAATGAACGCAGAAGATCTGTCTGTCCTTTCCGATGACGAGCTTTTTGAGGCGATAACAGCACGAACGGACAGCAAAGTCGATCGTTATAACGAGTGTGAGGGCGGTGTCAACTCGCTGAATTCGTCACAAAAAATCTTTTATTCTGTTAATTGGCTTGAAATGGAAGTCAATAACGGTGGGCTTTGTCAGTTTTTTGTAAATTCGAGCCGAATAGTGGCACCGTTTGTCAGTGCGTATATGGGCATTATTGGTGCTGTCGATCACAAAAAATTATTCGATGACTTTATTTCGAAGCACGGTATTGATTTGAACGATCTTTCTTCTTTTGATATCGAAGAGGTAGCTGAATTTGAAGAACAAAACCAAAGATACCCCTTTGACGAGTACGATGACGCATTTTATGATATGGAACCTCTCGAAACCTTTTTGACAAAGTTTATAAGAAAAAACATAAAAGATTTTTAATAGACATCCTTTCGACAAACAGACGAAACTTGTTGGTTCTGTCTACAGTCTGAACAGGGGCTTGCATGTCACCGACATGCATGCCCCTGTTCTTGTTCATATGGTCTTATTTTGCGCACGTATGCGTTTTATTTCAAGAATCCGTTGATGATCTGTTCCTCGGCTTCCCGCTCGGTCAAGCCAAGCGTCATCAGCTTGATCAGCTGCTCACCTGCGATCTTTCCGATGGCAGCCTCATGGATCAGCGACGCGTCCACGTGGTTCGCTTCGATCTGCGGCAATGCCGTGACCTGTGCGTCGTCCATGATGATCGCGTCGCACTCGGTATGCCCCGAGCAACGGTTGTTGCCGCGAACGCGCGAGAGGAAGGTCTGGCGGCTGTTATCCTTTGCCACCGATCGCGACACCACATGCGCACCGCAGCCCTCGCCGTCCAGATCGACCGTAAAATCGGTCTCTGCAAACTGCTCGCCATGGGTCATGATCTTCTCCTTGATCACAAGTGTCGCACCGTCTGCAAGCTTTGCGGTGGTCTTACGGCGCGTGGAATCCACGCCCTTGATCTGCGCGGTCTCCATCTCCATGTAGCTGTCCGCCTCCTGCACCACAACCGTAGTGGGAT
>JAZOPW010000301.1:0-6968 GCA_045655785.1 Eubacteriales bacterium | reverse complement strand
GTGACGGGATCGTGCTTGTACGGTGGTGTGTTTCCGCTCATCTCCATGTGGACGTAGTTGCTTCCGCCCGCAATAAATCGGCTGGCATCGGATGCCGCACCGTTGACATACGCACTCGCACTGTTTGAGCCGCAGGTGGTCACGGGGAAATCCTTGGGAAGACACGGCATCAGCTTTTCGAAAAATTCCTTGCCTGCTTCATAGCGCAGATCAATCCACTCACGCCAAGCCTCGTTTTCCCAGTTCCCCCAAAAGTCTCTGTCCTCGATGGGCGGAAGCTCAACACCTGTCCGACGTCTCAGCTCGGCTCTGCAGTGAGGGCAGGCGCATGAGATATAGTGCATATAGTGAACGGGATCCTCAGCGGCAAGACCGTCGATTCCCGTGTCGGCTACCAGCCTTTTGGCATAGTCGCAGTAAGCCTCGATAAAATCAGGGTTGCGGTAGCAAAAGCCCTCACCCGCGTACTGCGGATAATACAAAACACTTCGATCTCTGACGTCGATCATACGCCAATCGTTCAATCTTTTTCCGTTGTATTCCCAGGTTGCCGCCGCCTCACGCGAAGGAGAAAAGGGAATATGCGGACCACTGTGGAGCATCACGTGGCGCATCTCGTCACGCGTGTCGTAGCGATGGATCAGGTTGACCGAATGGCGGTCGTAAAGCTCGATTCCGTATTTGTGAAGCTCTTCTGCCGTGGTGGCGATGAGATCGTGAAGAAGTGTGAAATAGGGAAGATAATCCCATCTGAAATGCGCGCCGAAAATGATCGCGGTGGTGACGTTGGCTTCTGCCGCCTGCTCGGCGCGTCTCTTGATCTTATCGGAAATATCGATGCTCGGCCAATTCAAGTCCTCCCAATTCAGCCACCAGTTGATCAGCCTTTTGGGCTGTTTTTTTGATTCGTTCATCGGTTTTTCTCAATTAATCATTGGGAATGATGGGGTATAGCTGAATGGTGTTTCCGCCGTCCACCACCAGCTCGGCACCTGTCGTGTTCCTTGCGTGAGCCGCGAAGTACCAGACCGCATCTGCAACGTCCTCGCCCACTGCCACGTCACCGATCGGGGTGAAGCGCGAGGGGACGTTGGCGTAAAATTCGGGATTTTTCTCCCAACGGTCGGTCTTGATCATACCGGGAAGCACGGCGTTGACGCGGATATTGTACTTTCCGAGATCAAGCGCAAGCGCGCGCATCAGTCCAAGTTGTCCGCCCTTGGACGCTACGTACGCCACTCTGTCAGGGATCGCACGGTAGGCGGTGTTGGAATTTACAAACACGATATTTCCGCCTCCGTTTTCCTTCATACGCTTTGCGGCATGCTCGGAGAGGCAATAATTCCAAACCACGTTGGTGTTGATGACCTTCATCAGATCGGTCAGGGGATTTTCAAAGATCTTCTGTCCGAGTCCCTGGTCGGCGGCGTTGAGGACAAGCGTATCGACGAACCATCCCTTTTCGTCAAGCGACTCGAAGAGTTTTTCGACCGATTCCTCGTCCACGGTTCTTTCATCAAGCAAGGAGTCCATGTGGTAGCCGACGATCTCTACGTTCGGAAATTTTTCGCGATAAGCGCGCTCGGCGGCGTGTACCTTTTCTATGCTTCTGCCCGTAAAGACCACGTTGTAGCCCTCGGACGCAAATTTTTCTACGATCGCAACACCTGTATTGATGCAGGCGCCTGTTATCAAAGCTGTTTTCATATGTACCTCAAAAATAAAATTCGGTTTTTGCGGGTCTGATGTCGGTCAGGGCTCCCGTATAATGATGCAGATTGTGCTCAACGTAGGGGTGCTTGAGGCATTCCTCCTCATTCAGCTCGATTCCGAGTCCCGGACGGTCACCGATCTTGATGCGTCCGTTTTCATAGCTCAGATTTTCGTCTGTGATGTACTTGCGGTAGTCCACATCACTGTACATGATCTCGAGAATGCAGAAATTGGGGCAGCAAGCCGCAAGCTGAAGGGTTGCCGCGTTTGCCACAGGACCCGAGGGATTGTGGGGAGCGAATGGAATGTAATTCGCTTCGGCAATTGCCGCAAGCTTTTTCAGCTCCATGATACCGCCTGCGTGCGAAATATCGGGCTGGATGTAATCCGCCGCGCGCAAACGGAAAAGCTCGTTATAATCAAAGCGCGTGTAAAGACGCTCGCCTGCCGAGATCGCCACGGGAGACTTATCACGCACCGCCTTGAGTGCTTCAAGATTATTGGGGGGAACAGGCTCTTCAAGAAGCATGGGCTTGAACTGCGCCACCTCCTGCGCGATCTTGATGCCCGTAGGAACGTCAAAGCGTCCGTGCGCCTCGATCAGAAGATCGACCTGATCCCCGACCGCGTCTCTGACGGCGGCAATACAACGGAGCGCCTTATCGAGATCCTGATTGGAGATCTGCAGATAGTTCTTTCCGAAGGGATCCCATTTCATGGCGGTGACACCGCGCTCTACGGCAATTTTTGCTTTTTCACCGAATTCCTCGGGTTCCTTCGCACCTGCAAACCAGCCGTTGACGTAGATACGGCAGTCCTCGTTGACCTTGCCGCCAAGCAACTGATATACGGGAACGCCGAGTGACTTGCCGAGAATATCCCAAAGTGCCATTTCCACGGCAGAGAGTGCGCTCATCAGCACCGCACCGCCTCTCCAATAGGAATCGCGGTAGATGTCGTGGTAATGCTTTTCAATTTGTCGGGGGTCCTTGCCCACAAGATAGCTCTTGATATGCTCGACAGCACCCACAAGCGCCTTTTCTTTGTACTCCAGCGTGCCTTCTCCAACGCCGTCAATGCCTTCGTCGGTGTAGACCTTCACGAACACCCAGTTGGTGCGGAAGCAGTCTACCACAAATGTTTTGATGTCGGTAACCTTCATGTTTTATCCTTTCATATATGTTATTTTACAATGTCAAACACTCTGACGTGATCAACAAGGAAGCAGTCTCCCCCCCTTGCCGCGGCGATCGCTTCCTCTGTGGGGCGGTGATTTTCCTTGCGGTATCCCTTCGGCTCGGTGGAGATCAGGAGAAATTCCTCAATGGCAGAGACGTTTTCGGTGACCACACCGTCTTCCTTGCCGTCTACGTAAAAGACGTATTTGTCGGGAAGCCACAACAGTCCGAAGGTGTGAAACTTTTCGGTGTCCACGTCATAGCCGCCACCTACGTGGATGTTTTGCATATCCAAGCCGTAGCCGCCTGTAAAGACGTTGTGACGGTGTACCTCACCCGGATAAAAGGACTCCATGATGTCAACCTCGGAACCTGTCAGCTTCGGATCAAGGGATGCACCGATGATGGGGGATTGCATCCAGAAGGCACTCCACCAGCCACGCTGTCTTTGTAGTTTGCAACGGCATTCGTAGTAGCCGTAGCGGTGGGTAAATTTGTTTTTCTTCAGCTTTCCGATCGGCCATTGCAAATGGTCATTTCCGAATTTTGTGGATACGACAGGCTCGTCCATAAAGTTGTATCCCGTTTGGAGCTGAGAGGAAACGATCTCACCGTTCTCCTCGAAAATTCCAAAGACCGCACAGCCGTTTTCCACTCGCACGCCTTTGTCTGTCCACGCAGGGTGACGCTTGCCCATCATGCAAAGTCGGTAATCCCACTTGCTTTCATCGATCCTGTCTCCGTCAAATTCGTCAGACCATACCAATTCAAAATCCATGCCGTCGGGTAACAGGCTCGGGGCATGATCCTTCACTTCATACATCTTCATGGCTCTTTCTCCTATGTATCACGGTGCGCAACCGTTTTTTTGACAGCTGTCCGCTGTTCTTCATTTCATTATAAGACCTTTTTTCTTCTCCGTCTATCAATATGTTATGTTTCGATTATATAATCTTACGATTTTTCTTGACTTTTTGAATCAAATATGATAAAATATTCTTGAAAGGCAGGGGTGAGAAATGAAGATCGGAGAGCTGATAGAATACGGTGTGTTTGACACCTCGGTGGCGTTCCCCGGAAAGCGTAGGACGGCGGGGAGGGTTGCGGATAGCTTTGAGATCGAGTACTATATCTCGGCATCGGGTAAGGCGATCGTCAACGGACGCACCTTTGAGATCGCTCCCGGGACAGTGCTGTGCGCAAAGCCGGGGCAGACTCGGGCGAGCATCTTTGATTTTCAATGCTATTATATCCATCTTGTTCTTCCCGACGATTCCCCCTATAAAGCCCTTTTGGAGCAAACGCCGGATTATTTTCAGATTTTGGATTACGATGCCTACGGAAGGCTGTTTGAGAGCCTGATCGTGTATCTTTTGGAGGAGGGCTATGACCCCGAATCCGACTTTTTCAATGCCAAGCTTCTGGAGCTGTTCTACTATCTGAAAAAGGACTCTCGCAACAACCTCAACTGTCCCGAACATTTTGACAAGAACCGAAACCGCTTCATTCCGAAGACGCTGGAGTATATCCGCGAGAATTTTGCACAGCGTCTGACGCTTGAGGAGCTTGCAAGGCGGACCGGGTATTCTCCGAACTATTTTCATCACGTGTTCACCACGGTCATGGGCAAAACGCCACAGCAATGTTTATTGGAGGAGCGCATCAAGCGCGCGAAGATCCTGTTGGTGCAGACCGATAAGACCCTTTCCGAGATCGCCTATGAATGTGGCTTTTCCTCACAATCGCATTTCAGCCTGCAGTTCAAAAAGCAGACCTACTCCACGCCGGGGCAATTCCGTCAGCGGAATATTGACCGTTACCGTGAGGAGTTTTGACCGTAAATCAAAAAAGAAAAAATACAAGCGACAGCTTCATCCTTTTCGGAAAAAAGCTGTCGCTTTTTTGAATACAATTCTTAGAGTGTGTTGATGATCGCGGCGATGGCATGCTCCTCATTGCTGACGGTATGACGCGAAGCCGCCGCCTTTGCAAGCGGAGAAGCATTTGCAACGGCATACCCGATGTCGGCGGCACGGAGCATGGGGGCGTCATTGTCATTGTCGCCCACGGCGATCACCGTATGCACGCGATCCCCCAAAAGCTCGGAAAGTCGAAGCACCGAGTTTGCCTTGTCAATGCCGCGCGGCAGAACCTCATAATAGTTGGGGTCGGTCTGCATCAGGTTGAATTCCTTTGCCGCAGGGTGTGCCGCAAGCGCATCGGCAAGCGGACGGATGCGGTCGGATTCGGCGGCAAACAGGATCTTAACGAGCGGCTCGTTGATGTCGCGAAAATCGCGTTCCAAAAGCGAGAGCTCTTCGTCTCGACGATGCTTTTCGGTACGGGCATTTGATCTGCAAAAATAGATCTGCTCGGTGGTAAAGACCTCAATGCCGACATCGGGGAAGAGCTCTTCGACGAAGGCGGCAAGCTCCAGCGACGTGCGCGGAATAGTGACCGACCACAGCATTTTTTTCTGTGTGACGTCATAAACGCCTCCGCCGTTGAAGCATCCGACGGGTGCGTTGGGGCAGATCCGTTCATACAGCATACGCATCGCGACAGGGGCTCTTCCCGTGATGAAGGAGAAGAGTCCGCCCTCTGCCATGAAATACTCGATGGCACGCAGATTTTCCTCGGATATGCTTTTATCGTGACGTAGCAGCGTGCCGTCCAGATCGGTTAAAAAGAGAATGCCTTGAAATTTTTTCACTTTGTTCCGTCACCCAAACCCATGGACTTGAAGCAGCAAACGATCATGTGTGCCAGGATCATATGCAGGTCCTCACTCTGCTCATAGGACTCACAGGGAATATTGATCTCGATATCCGAGAGCTTGCCGAGCTTACCGCCCGAGAATCCGGTAAAGCCGATGACCTTTCCGTTGCGGGACTTGACGTATTCGGCGGCGCGTACGACGTTATCCGAGTTTCCGCTTGCCGAGATCAGAAGGATGACGTCACCGTCGTCCATCAGGTTCTTCAGCTGCTCCAGGAACACGTCTCCGTAGCAGAAATCGTTTCCGAGTGCGGTAACGACCTCGATGTTTGCAGAAAGGGAGATGATCTTGGGACGGTCATTTTGGCTCTTGACAGCGTTTTTGCCGAAGTCACAGGTGAAGTGGTTGGCAGTTCCCGCGCTTCCACCGTTGCCTGCGATGAAGATGTGCTTTTTATTCTTGTAAGCCTCAAGAAGCAGGTTGCATACCTTTTCCAAGGAATCGGTATCGAGTGTTTCGCAAAGATGGATAATGTCCTTCAAATAGCTGTTCATTGTGTTTTTCATGGTTTATTCCTCCGTTTTTTATGTTAAATTATTTTTTGGTCGAGTATGAGTGCCGCACAGCCCATCAGCGCGGCGTATTTTCCGGGTGCGGAGTGTAAGACCTCCACGTTCGGATTGGCACGCAAGAATGCGTATCGGTTCAGTGCCTCCCGCACACCGGGGAGCAACAGGTCAAATGCCTCGGCAACGCCACCGCCCAGCACGACTGTGTCAAGTCCCAGCAGGTTGATCGCATGGGAAGCCGCCTTGCCGATGTAACCGCCCGCCTCATGGAAGACACGGATCGCCTCGGCGTCTCCGTTGTATGCAAGCGCGGCAAGCTCCTTGGTCGGTACGCTGTGTCCCGTGCACTCGCGGTAGATATCCGAGATCGAAGCCCCGGACGCCATTGCCTCCAGACATCCGAGTGTGCCGCAGCCGCACCGTCTTGCGGTTCGGTCCTCCACCACAACGTGACCGATCTCACCTGCGGTCAGTCTGGCACCTCGGTAGATCTTGCCGTCAAGGACAAGTCCTCCGCCGATGCCATTGCTGACGGTGATCCACAAAAAGTCGTTCTTGTTCTTGCAGACGCCGAAATAGCGCTCCGCAAGAGCCGAGATATTGACGTCGTTGTCGGCATAGGTGGGAAGTCCCGTCATCCTTTGCAGGGTGTCGGTGATCGGGATGTTTTCGATTCCCGAGAAGGGCGAATAAAGCCAGGTTCCGGTATTGGCATCGCATAGCCCGGGGATCGCCACGCCGCAAGCACAGCATGAGCCGGCATCCAGAGCGTCAAACCCCTGCTTGATC
>JAZOPW010000300.1:0-4248 GCA_045655785.1 Eubacteriales bacterium | reverse complement strand
GTGCCGAGAATGGTGAGGATTCCGGTAAAGAACTGCGCAAAGCCCATCAGAAGACCGTCGGTAAATTGATCGACATCGGTCATCATGCGGCTGACGATCTCACCAACCGAATGATTGTCGAGATAGGAGAGCGGCATCTTTTGCAGCTTTTCAAAGGCGTCGCGCCGCAGCTTGCGGACCATACCGTAGGTGATGCGGTTGTTGAGTACATTCATCAGCCATTGGCAAAGCGCCGATACCAGCGTGCAGATCCCGATGAGGATCGCAATGCGGATCACACCGGGAATATTGACCTGTCCGCGATTGATGATCAGATCAATTGCATCACCTGTCAAAAGGGGAATATAGAGCGTGAGTGCGACGTTTCCTGCGGCAAACAGAAGCGAGAGCAGGAGCAGGAAACGGTAGCGCTTGAGATCGTGTAGGATCCGTTTGAGGGTACCGCCGTCAAAGCCGCGCTTTTTTGCATGATGCTTCACTGTGCCTCACCCCCTTTGCGGAATTGCGATTCATAGATCTCACGGTAGACCTCACAGCTCTCAAGCAGCTCGTCGTGGGTTCCGATTCCGACCGACCGACCGTCCTCCAATACCATAATCATATCGGCGTGTCCGATTGAGGAGGTGCGTTGAGAGATCAGAAAGACGGTGGGCTCTCCCGGAAGTTTTTTCAAAGCCGCACGCAATGCGGCGTCGGTTGCGTAATCAAGTGCGGAGGAGCTGTCATCCAATATCAGAATTTCGGCTTTTCGAACGAGCGCGCGCGCAATCGTAAGGCGCTGTCTTTGTCCGCCCGAAAAGTTTCTGCCGCCCTGTGCGACCTCGGCATCCAATCCTCCCTCCTTTTGTTCGATGAATTCCTTTGCCTGTGCCGCCTCCAAAGCCGCCCAAAGCTCTTCATCCGTAGCGCTCTCATTGCCCCAAAGCAGATTGGAGCGAACCGTTCCTCGGAAGAGGATCGGCTTTTGCGGAACAATGGCTATGCGGTCACGCAGCTCTTCGGGGGTATAGGCGCGCACATCCTTGCCGTTGACAAGCACACATCCGTCGGTTACGTCGTAAAAACGTGGGATCAGATGTACGATCGAACTTTTACCCGAGCCTGTGGAGCCGATGATTCCCACCGTTGCTCCCTTGGGAACCGTCAGATTGATCTTGGATACCGAGGGCTCGGCATTTCCCTCATAGGTCAATTCGGCATTGCGGAACACAACGGCGTTGGAGCGGTTTTCGGGCTCGACCTCGAAAGGGACGATTTCCATGCCTGCAGGTGTTTCCATGACAGCTTCAATGCGGTCGGCGCAAGCCAAGGCTTTGTTGACGGTAAAGATGGTGTTTGCGAATTTGATCAGCTCTACCAGGATCTGCGCCATGTAGTTGGTCATGGCAACCACGTCACCCTGGGTCATGTCACCGATCTCTACAAGATGCGCCCCCGACAGCAACAGGCAGATCACACCACCGTTGACAAGCACAAGGGTCAACGGATTCATCAGGGCAGAGATCTTTCCCACAAAGTTTTGAATGTGGTTATGGTCATTGTTGGCGGCACGGAAGCGTTCGATCTCCTCCTCTTCCTTGCGGAAGGCGCGGATGACACGAACACCCGTCAGATTTTCGCGAGTGACACCCGTGACGCGGTCAAGGTTCTTCTGCACTCTTTTGAAGAGCGGAATGCTTTTGATCATGATCGTAAATACAACAACCGAAAGCAGGGGAATGACCACCGCAAAAATCAAGGCACTGCGAACGTTCACGGTAAACGCCATGATCATGGCACCCAAAACGATGACAGGGGAGCGCAGGAAGAGGCGAAGCGTGAGATTGACGGCGGCTTGCAGCTGGTTGATGTCCGACGTCATACGCGTGATCAGGGTAGATGTACCAACGGTGTCGGTTTGCGCATAAGAGAATTTCTGAATATGGGCAAATAGATCGCGGCGAAGTCCCGTGCTGAATCCAACCGCGGCACGTGCGGCATAATATTGTGCCACAAGTGTGCAGGAGAGTCCCACAACGGCAAACAGAACAAGGACCGCGCACATTCCCACGATATAGGGCTTGTCCGAATTGGCGATTCCCACGTCAATGATCTGCTTGATTACCAGCGGCACAAGCAGGTCAAAGATCGCTTCCAGGAATTTAAACAGCGGTGCCATTACCGTTTCCTTTTTGTAGGAACGTAAATAGACCAAGAGCTTTTTCATGAGGTCAAAACCTTTCCATCTTAATTTATATCTTTTTTATTATACCCGTTTTTTTCTGTGATTGATACCAAACGATATGAATGAATCGAGAATAATTTATGAATAATAAAACGCGCTGTCTCAAATGCGGTGTGTACATTTGAGACAGCGATAGAATTCAATGCTTGTGTTTTTGTTTTGGCGTGCGTTGAAGCCCCAAAAAGGCACCTGCGACCGACAAAAGCAGGAACGCGGTGTGCAAAAGGAAGGAGACGGCTCCCGAGTATCCCGATGCGAAAGGACGGAAGGCAAGTGAGAGCAGAAGCATCAGCAGGGTGAGCGCGGAGCCGTTGAGCAAGCCGCAGATCAAAGCCGAGCGTTTGTGGATCCGCACTGCCGCAAAGCCGCCGATCATCGCGGTCAAGCCCGAGGACAGCAGAGCCAAAGGTCGGATCAGACTATCGGGATCCTTTTGAAAATACGCGACAAGTGATGCGACGGTAAGCAAGAGAAGTGCCGTTCCAATCGTGATCAACAGGCTTTTTCCAATATCTTTTCCAAGGGATGTAAGGGAAGCCTCGCCGTTTTGCGCGTCGGCTTGACGGTATGTCTTCGTTGCGTGCTTTTTTCTTTGCGTTTCAGATTTTTTCATCATAAAAAACCCCCGTACGGAATATGGCTGGTAAAGCATATTCGCACAGAGGCTTTATTATGACTGCTCCGATCAATTTTCCGCGTCTTCTGCCTTTACGTCAACACGGCTGACCGCAGTTTTCAAGATACGGATCTTGGTGCGCTCATGGGTGGTCTCAATTACGCAGGTTTCATCCTTGATGCTGACGATCTTTCCGATGATGCCGCCGATGGTTGTGATCTCATCGCCAACGGTCAGATTGTTGCGCATGTTGTTGTTTTCTTTTTCCTGTTTTTTCTGGGGACGGATGCCAAAGAAGTAGAAAACGAGCAGCATCACAGCAAGCATCAACACCATGGTGATTGTACCGCCGGCACCGCCGCCGGGAGTGGTTCCTGCACTTTCCAAAGCGTAAACGAAATGCATATGTGTTCCTCCATTTCAAATGATACCCATATTGTAATCATTTTTCCTTGAATATACAAGGTCTAATTTGTAAATATTTTTTGTATAGCCACAATTTTTATAAAAAAAGTCGTTTTTTCTAAAAAAGCCGCCGAATCCTTGCTTTTTTCGCCTCCTTGTGTTATACTATATACAATACGGACGAAGGAGAGTCTCAAATATGAAGCAAGCATATCTGGAATGCGGCAAGATCATCAATACACACGGCTTTCGCGGTACGGTCAAGCTCGAATCATGGTGCGATACGCCCGAGATCCTTGCGGGATTGAAGCGTGTGTATTTTTCACAGGACGGTGCTTTTGTGCCGCGCCGTGTTCTGCATGCATCGGTATTTAAGCAGTTCGTGCTGATGGATATAGAAGGGGTTACGACCGAGGACGCCGCAAACGCCTTGCGTGAGTCTGTGATCTACGCGTCAAGAAAGGACATTCCGCTGGGGGAGGGCGATCACTTCATTGTGGATATGATCGGTCTTGAGGTAAAGGATGCTGACAGCGGTGAGAAGCTCGGAAAATTGGTGGACGTGAATCAAAGGGGGGCGGTCGATCTTTACGTTGTGCGTACCGCTACGGGAGACCACATGGTTCCCGCCGTCCCTGCCTTTGTGATCAAGATCGACGTCAATGACGCGATCTATATCCGTCCAATCCCCGGACTTTTGGACGGAGGTGCCGAAAACGTATGATGCGGTTTGACATTATGACGCTTTTCCCCGGGCTTGTGGACACGGTCCTGGGGGAGAGCATTATCGGAAGAGCGCAAAAAAGCGGAGCCATTACGGTTCGGACGCATAACATCCGTGATTATTCCGAGGACAAGCACCGTCGCGTGGATGATACCCCCTACGGTGGTGGTAAGGGGATGCTGATGATGGCGCCGCCCATTTATGATTGCTATCAGGCGATCCTGCAGGAAACACGGGAGCTTTCCAAGCGCCGCGTTGTCTATCTTTCGCCGCGCGGCA
>JAZOPW010000299.1:0-4558 GCA_045655785.1 Eubacteriales bacterium | reverse complement strand
CAAACAAAGGAGAAGTCACGGGTGGTTGCAGGGTACTTGGGAAGGGCGCGGTAGGCTTTTTCGGTATTTGCACAGGCAAAGATTGTATCAAATGCCAGCTCGGCAACAAATACGGGGATGTTCATGCCGTAATTTTCTGCCATCAGGGGGTGTGCCTGACCGAAGATACCAAGCTCGGTGCCGTCCTCGCAAAGGATCTTGGCACATCTGCCGGGGTGATAAGCGGCATTGTCGGAGCAAGAGGTGAAGGTCACGTTTTTGATGCCCGCAAGACGGAGCAGATTCTCACAGATGCCCTTCAAAGCATAGAAATCGGTCTTTCCGTACATACCAAGCGTCAGAACACCTTGCTCGTCCGGCAACTCGTTTGCGCTTTCCTTGGGGAGATAAATCTTTGCGATTTCAAACAGAGATACGTCCTCGTTGTTGAAATTGTTGTTGCGTGCCAAAACCTCCATCATGGAAGGCAGGGCAGTGGTACGCATTACGCTGGTGTCCTCACCCAAGGGATTGGAGATCACAACCGAGCGGCGCAGGGGGCTGTCGGCAGGCATACGGATCCGATCGTAAAACTTGGGGCTGATGAAGGAGAAGGTGTGGATCTGGGAAAGTCCCATGCCAACCAACGCGCCCTCGGTCTGCACCTCAAAGAGCTGCTTGTCGGTTCTACCGCCAAGGGTGGTTTCGGCATTCATGCTCGAAGATTCGATCTTGTCATATCCGTAGACACGGCAGACCTCCTCGGCAATGTCATTCATGCAACCAAGGTCAGCACGGAAGGAGGGAACATAGATCTTGCCATCCTCAATGCGGCATCCGAGTCCCACAAGTGTTTCTACCATATGCTCTTCCGGAATCTTCATTCCAAGGAATTCGTTGTAGCGAGCGGGGGTGAAGGGAAGAACGGTTTGTGCGGCAGGTGTGGGATAGACGTCGATCATGCCGTCCACGACCTCACCGGCACCCAAAAGTTCAACCAATTCGCAAGCACGCTCCAAGCCTGCCACACAGTTTTCGGGATCAAGTCCCTTTTCAAAGCGTGCGGAGGATTCGGTACGCATGCCGTTTTTCTTTGCCGTAACACGAACCGACGCGCCGTTGAAGCAAGCCGATTCAAATACCACAGTCGCGGTGCTGTCCTTGATCTCGGAATTGGCACCGCCCATGACACCTGCCAGAGCGCATGCCTTTTTGCTGTCGGCAATGACCAGCATCGAGCTGTCCAGCACGTGGTCGATGTCATCGAGAGAGCGGAAGCCCTCACCGTCGTTCGCGCGGCGCACGTCGATTTCTGCACCGTCAAGACAGGTGTAGTCAAACGCGTGCATGGGTTGACCGTATTCCAGCATGACGTAGTTTGTAATATCGACGATATTGTTGATGGGACGAACGCCCGACGCGCGCAAACGCATTCTCATCCACAGGGGAGAGGGCGCGATCTTGACATTCTTTACCACTCTTGCGGCATAGCGATAGCAAAGATCGGGGGCGGAAATGCCAACCTTGAGGTAGTTGTCGATCTTGTCGCCGTCTCCCGCACCCTTTACCACAGGAGCCTTAACAGTCAATTCCTTGCCAAAGGAAACCGCAGTTTCACGTGCAAGACCAATGACAGAGAGGCAATCGGGACGGTTAGAGGTGATCTCAAATTCCACGGAGGTGTCCTTGAGCATGAGAACGTCACGAATGTCGTCACCGATGCGGTTTTCGTATTCCTCATCCAGAATCAGAATGCCGTTTTCTTCCTTTCCGGGGCATTCGTGCGTGGTCAGCTTCAATTCACCCATCGAGCAAAGCATGCCGTTCGATTCGACACCGCGCAGCTTTCCCGCCTTGATTACAACGTCACCCGGGAGCTTTGCCACGGGAAGTGCGGCGGGAACAAGCGCACCTACAAATACGTTTTGTGCGCCGGTTACAATCTGAATATCATGACCGTGTACCTCGCCCGCATCCAAGCGGCAGACCCACAGATGGTCGGAATCGGGGTGCTTTTCCATGGCAGTGACCTTTGCCACAACCACGTTTTCGATGTCGTCCCCCAATACCTCAAAGCCCTCTACCTTGGAGCCCGTGATGGTCAGACGGTCGCAATAGGTTTTATTGTCGATTTCCTCTACGTTGACGAAATCAGACAGCCAATTTCTTGAAAGATTCATGTTTTCTACCCCCTATCAGAACTGTTCCAGGAAACGCTCGTCGTTTTCATAGAACAAACGAATATCGTCGATGCCGTATTTGGTCATGGTAATACGCTCGATTCCAAGACCAAATGCAAAGCCCGAATATTCGTCGGGATCGATTCCGCAGTTGGAAAGCACGAACGGATGAACCATACCTGCTCCCAAAATTTCGATCCAACCCTCGCCCTTACAGAGTCTGCAACCCTTGCCGCCGCAAACAAAGCAGGAGACGTCTACCTCTGCGGAAGGCTCGGTAAACGGGAAGTGGTGGGGACGGAAGCGGATCTTAGTGCTTTCTCCAAACAATTTCTTTGCAAAAATCTCCAAGGTGCCCTTCAGGTCACCCATGGTAATGCCCTTGTCCACAACAAGTCCTTCTAACTGATGGAAAAGAGGGGAGTGTGTGGCATCGAGCGCGTCCGAGCGGTAAACTCGACCGGGGGAGATGATGCGGATCGGAGGCTTTTGATGCTCCATGGTTCGCACCTGAACGGGCGAGGTCTGGGAGCGCAAAAGGACGTTTTCACCGATATAAAAGGTGTCCTGCGTATCGCGTGCGGGATGATTTTCGGGGATGTTGAGGGCTTGGAAGTTATAATAATCCAGCTCTACCTCGGGACCCTCCACGATCGAAAAGCCCATGCCGATAAAGATGTCCTCCAATTCTCTTTGTACGCGGGTCAGCGGATGAATGTGACCCATGGGGGCAGGGGTGCCGGGCATAGTTACGTCAAGATTTTCGGATTTCAGCTTTTGCTCCAATGCCTTTGCCTGCAGCTCCTTGGTCTTGGCACCGATGGCGTTCTCAATTTCAGCGCGAACCTCGTTTGCGATTTGTCCTACCACGGGACGCTCTTCTGCAGAAAGCGCGCCCATGCCGCGCAAAACAGCGGTGAGTTCACCTTTTTTTCCAAGATACTTGATCTTGATCTGTTCCAGATCTGCGCTGTCGGATGCGATCTGCTCCAATGCCTCGACACGGATCTGTGCAAGTTTTTCTTTCATTTTATTATGTGTCCTTTCTGTTGGCGGTTTTTCCGCAACGGGAATCTTCTTTGCGTGATTGGATTCGGACAATAAAAAAAGCCCGTCCATCAATCAGGACGAGACGCAAAGCTCCCGCGGTACCACCCGAATTTCGGCTCAAAGCCAACACTTTGACGGCGGATAACGGTGCCTGCCGTATCGGACTTCCAATCTGCGTTTTGATCCGATCTGCTCCAAAGGGAAGTGCAAAACAGCAGGGCATACGCCGCTTACAGCCAAGGTGGCGCTCTCTGTAATACCCGATCAAGCCATTTGCTCACTTTATCATCGCATTTTTAACTGTACAATAGGATAACATATTTTTGTTCTTTTGTCAAGTCTTTTTTACAAAAACAGATAAAAAAGCGCACAAAAAAGTAGCTTGAGCGTAAAAAAAGAGGAAAACCTCAATCAGAAGTTTTCCTCTTTGATTTTTTTATTCTACGAGATCCCAATCTACCTCAGGGAACTCAGCAAGTGCCTCGGTATACTTTGCGTAATCCTTCAGAACTGTCTTACGGAAGTAAGCGGGGATGTAGTAGGTGGAGGTAACCTTGGAAAGCTCCCCACGAACCATCACTGCATTCTTGTTGAAGACAACGGGGATCACAGGCATATCCTCAAGCAGCATTTCCTCTGCCTTATGAAGCAGGGTTGCTTTTTGTGCAGTCCAATCGGATTTCTTGGTAGAGGGAACGATGCCGTTCGCATCATAAACAGCCTTTACCTTATTATAGGTCTCCATAAACTCTTCCTTGGTATCATAAATGGAAAGGAAGGTGAAGGTGTCATCTGCGAGCTGCTCCTCTGTGAAGCTTGCGAAATAGGGGATATAGTAGATCGCTTCCATCAGCGCATCGTACTCCTCGCTTACATAGCCCGTGTAGTGGGGAGTCAGCGAGTAAACGGGAGCACCGTTTTCATCAACGGATTCCACAAGTGCCATACCGGAGAAGGAGTTTGCAAAGCTGGAAAGCATCGAATAAGCATCTGCGGAGTATGCAGTGTAATCGAAAGCGATCACTTCGTAATTGGTGCGCTGCAGAGCCTCTACAAACAGGTCATCACAAATGTCGGCGGGGGTATCCTTCGGAGATCCGACCAATTCCTTCAGCACGTCATTGTTGACGATGGGGGAGGTTTTCTCAACGGTAACCTTGAATCCAAGCTGAGTCCAAGCCTCTGCTACCATCTCGGTGATCTTGATATTTTCTTCATCATATCCTGCAACCTTAATGGTGAAGGAGTACTTTGTAGCGTCAATGCCTGCCTGTGTCAGCAGATTCTTTGCGTCATTGATCTTCGGAGAGGTCTCGAGAAGTGCGGTGCCGACCTCACGGAAGTCACCC
>JAZOPW010000298.1:0-5158 GCA_045655785.1 Eubacteriales bacterium | reverse complement strand
CATCGCGGCGATCCACGATCTTTCCTGCTTCGGTCGCTGTGCGCTCACCGTCATATCCCCCACGCTTTCGGTGATGGGGTATCAGGTGATCCCTCTGCCAACGGCTCTGCTGTCCTCTCATACAGGCGGCTTTACCGATCTGCACTTCTGCGATCTGACCGCACATATGGAAGAGATCGCGGCGCATTTTTCGCGCCTTGGGCTCTCCTTCCGCTCGATCTACACGGGCTTTTTGGGGAGTGCCGAGCAGATCAAGACCGTTTCACGCTTTCTCGAAGCCTTCGGATCACATCCCGACGAGAGCGGTGAGAAGCCGCTGATCCTCATCGACCCCGTGATGGGCGACGACGGTGTGCTTTATTCGACCTACACACAGGAATTGATGTGCGGCATGCGCCGATTGAGCAAGCACGCACATCTGCTCACCCCGAATCTGACCGAGGCATGCTTCTTGACCGATACACCCTACCGCAATACCGCAGATCTTTCCGAGCAGGACGCCGCCGATTTTTCCGAGGAGCTGCTGAACAAGCTGACCGAGCTGACCCGAGGTCATATTGTGATCACAGGCATCCATATGCCCGACGGATCGCTTGCCAATGTCGGCAAGACCGCCGAGGGCGCGGAATTTTGCGTCAGCCGCGTACACGTAGGCACCTCTTACCCAGGGACGGGTGACCTGTTCGCGTCGGTGCTTCTCGGAGCCTTTCTGCAGGGACGCACGCTTTCGAGCGCTTGCGAGACCGCCGCCGATTTCACAAGCGAGGTCATCCGCGAGTCAGCAACGATCCCCACCCCCGTCCGCAACGGCGTGGCTTTGGAATCACACCTCTGGAAGCTGCCGCACAGATAACCGGCATCGCAAAATTAACAACTTTCGTCAGTTTAGTAAAAGTTTTGATCAAACTTTTTCAAAAGTTTGCGCGGTCAAGAAGCCGCAAACTCCCTTCGGGAGTGGGGAATCGGGCAAGCCCGAGTTCCTCCGCCTCCTCGACCTCCGCAGAGGGCGAAACTCCTCATACGGCGTTCTCTTTTGTTAGGCAAACTCGCGTAGCGATTTGCGGCGAGCTTGCGAGCTTTTTTCATCTTGGTGCCTTTAGTATCAAAGAGAAAAGCGGCTAAATCGTTTAGTCCCAACAATCACTTGACTCACTACTTTCCACCTCCCCCTTCGGCTACGACTTCAATACATCGAAAGGATCCACCATTATGCCGAATTTCCGTACTCCCCGCCTTGTCGGTAAGGTCGTCAAGGCTTCCTTTGCCCTGTTCGTTCTGCTTGTCAACGTCCTGATCCTGTGGCGCGTCTTTTTTTCGTCCGCCACCCCAAAGGAGATCGAACACCTGCTTGCAAACGATAAGCTTTGCGCCGCCTACGAGCAGTACGGCGACGAGCTGACCCTCCGCTATCAGGAGCAGGCAACCATCACGCGCGCCGAGAAAAACTACGGCTATTTTTCGGTCACGCAGTGCGTATTCATCCCCGAGATCAATCAGGTACAGATCGTCGTGCGCTACAACAACAGCACCATCCGCCACCTCGCCGAGGACTATGCCCTTCCGAGCATCCCAAGCCGCGAGGAAACACTCTTTGACGTCACACTTGTCCGTACTACAGACCTGACCCCCGAGGACAGCACCGACAATACCGTCCCCGAAAGGCTTGCCACCAAACGCTACTATCCGAGCGAGGGGACCCTGCGCGCCACTACCTCGCTTTATACCTATTACCGATATGTGTTTGAAAATGTCAGCGTAGAAGACGTCACCGTCGGCGTCTTTACCGATATTTATTATATAGATGATATTGACTATGAAAACGAAGCCTACGGCACACTCTGTCTCTATGACGATGCCTCCCCTTGGCTCGACTACCGTATGACACGGGCAGATAAGCAAGCGCTGACAAAATAAAAGGAAACAAATGCCATGAAACTCTCGATTGCAACCTATAACATCCTACACTGTGAAAACGACGCCCTGCGTCAACAGGGCAAGCACGTGATCGATCCCCTCTGCACAGCCGATACGGTAGACGCTCTGCAGGTCTCGGTCTGCGGACTCAATGAGGTGCGCCGCCAAAGCGGTGATCCGCCCATGTGCGATCAGGCAAAGGTCATCGGAGACAAGCTCGGCATGCACGCCATATTCGCAAAAGCCATCAACATTTCGGGCGGTGAATACGGAAACGCCTTGCTTTCCCGCTTTCCCATCGAATCGGTGCGTACCGTCCCGATCCAAACCACCGAGGAGGAGCGTCGCGGACAACAAAGACACGGGGAGGATCGCGTGCTGATGATCGCACGGCTGTCGGTCGAGGGCAAGACGCTTACCGTCATGGTCTCACATTTCGGCCTGCTTGATATTGAAAAAGCACGCGCCATCGAGACCCTGCGGCGCGAGGTCGCGGCGGTCGATACCCCTTTGGTCTTTATGGGAGACCTCAATCTGACGCCCAACTCGGCATTCTACGCCGAGCTGACCTCCTTTTTGCAGGACGCGTCCCCCGAGCAAGAAAGAAATACTCCCACCTTTTCGCGCGATGTGCCGCAACGAAAGATCGATTACATCTTCACCAATGCGCTCTGCCGCGCCGAGCACACCGAGGTGGTGCCGATCGGTGTTTCCGATCACTTTCCCCTCAGAACCGACATTGTTTTCTGATCAAAGCCCGATTGCCTTCTCTTCTATTTTTTAAAGGAGTAACACAATGGAACTTTCCTATACACATGAGAGCGTCCGTCTGACAGGACGCTGGGATCAACGCAACCCCAAATGCGCAACCACCACCGCAACAGGCTCCTATCTGGAATTCGCCTTTGAGGGCAGAATGGCGGTGGCACACTTTGACACGGTCCTCAATGCCACCCCGAGGCTACATCTTTGGATCGAGCTTGACGGCGGCAACCGCATCGAAGCCCCCATCGACAGCCATCTGCGCGTCCATGCCGCAACCGAGGGCAAGCATATCTGCCGCATCATCTTCAAGGGCAGTACCGAGGCAGACCGTCGCTGGTCTCTCCCACTGACCTCCAAGGTCTCGTTTGTCGGCGTACAGGTTGAAAAGCCCGCGCCGCTCCCTGCCGATGACCGCCCCGTGATCGAATTCGTTGGTGACTCGATCACCGAAGGCGTTCTGATCGATATGGATTTTAACGAAGCAGGTGTTGCCGAGGGCTCTTATATCGACCAACACAACCGCCGTTTTCAGGACGATGTCTGCGCGACCTATGCGTGGCTGACTGCCGAGGCACTTGATCTGCGCCCGATCTTCATGGGCTACGGTGCCGTTGGCACAACACACGGAGGACAGGGCGGTGTTCCTGCGGCACAGGCTGCGTATCCCTTCAATTATGAGGGCTCGCCCATCACGCACGCGCCCTCACGCTATGTACTCATCAACCACGGTGCGAACGACCGCAGCAAGCCGGTTGGTCTTTATCTTGAAAAATATGCCGAATTGCTTGACACGGTTCGCGCGCACAATCCCGAAGCCACCGTGATCGCGCTTTCGGCATTCTGCGGCGCACACCACACCGAGCTTGGCAGTATGATCGCGGATTATAACGCGAAAAACGGCTGTCATGTGCATTTCATCGATTCCTTCGGCTGGGTCTCCCCCGAGCCGCTCCACCCCCTGCGTGACGGTCACAGCACCGTGGCAAGAAATCTGATCTCGCTGCTGCGCGACATCATCGGTTCAAGGGCATGAGAGCATTTATTTACACGGGCGGCGAGATCCGCCCCGAAGCCATCACCGAACGTCCCAAGGAGGGCGATCTTGTAATCGCCGCCGACGCGGGGCTTCGCAATGCCGCGCAATTTGCGGTCACGCCCGATATCCTGTTGGGTGATTTTGACTCCTTGGGAGAGCCCGACGTTCCCGACGGAACCGAGCTGATCCGTGTCCCCGTTGAAAAGGATGACACCGATACCCAATTGGCGGTACGGGTGGCGTTGGAGCGCGGTGCGAACGAGATCGTGATCGTGGGTGGGCTTGAAGGCAGGCTTGATCACACGCTTTCCTCACTTGCGATCTTAGAGTATTTGGACGGCAAGCATATCCACGCACTGATCACCAGCGGACAGAACCGCGCGCGCTTTTTGCGCAACAACAGCACGCTGATCCCGCGAGGCTACTTCCGCTTTCTATCGCTCATCGCCGCCGACCCCGTGGTCAAGGGCGTAACGGCAGAGGGGTGCAAGTATCCGCTGAAAAACGCGCGTCTGTCGCGTCTGAATCAGTATGCCGTCTCGAACGAGATCGAGGGAAACTGTGCGCTGATCGACGTCCGTCGCGGCGGCATCTGGATCATTGAAAGCAATGATTGAACCGTACGGCAGCTGCGATTTCAACTGTAAAAACAAAAATTCCAAATAGAAACAGAGGATTTATCTATGCGAATATTGGCGCTGGGTGACGTTGTCGGAAGTGCAACGATCGAATTTTTGCGTCAGAAATTATGGGATTTCAGAAGGCGTGAGCAGATCGACTTTGTCATTGCGAACGGCGAGAACACCACCGAAATACGCGGTCTTTGCGCACGCGATGCCGAAGAGCTGCTGTCGGTCGGCGTGGATATGATCACGCTGGGAAATCACACCTACGGAATACGCGACATCTATCCCTATCTCGAATCATCCAATCACATCATTCGTCCTGCAAACTACCCGCCCACCTCTCCCGGATGCGGCTACACCGTTTGCTGTGTGGACGGCTGGCGTTTGCTCTGCATCAACGTCAACGGTCGGGTCTACCTCGATGCCTTCGCGAGTCCCTTTGACACGGTAGACCGCATTCTGGAGCGCGAAAAAGGAAATTACGACATCGCCGTTCTGGACATTCACGCCGAAGCGACCAGTGAAAAGCTGGCGATCGCGCACTATTTTGACGGTCGGATACAGGTGATGTTCGGAACGCACACGCATGTCCCAACCGCCGACGAGGGGATCCTGCCGCAGGGCTCGGGATACGTGACAGACCTTGGCATGTGCGGTCCCACGGATGGGATTATCGGCACCGCCAAGGAGCAGGTCATCGAACGCTTCCGCACCCTCATGCCCGTGCATTTTCATGTGGCATCGGGACCGATCTCGGCTCACGGCGTCATCTTCGAGCTGCATGACGACCGCGTCAAGCACGTGCGTAGAATTCAAT
>JAZOPW010000297.1:0-2053 GCA_045655785.1 Eubacteriales bacterium | reverse complement strand
ATTACAATTTTAACAAAAGCACCAACGCTTGTCAAGCAGTATGATCTATCATTCCTCTGCCATCATCCTTTCTGCAAAAAAATAGGTCAAATGCCGGCTAAAGCATTTGGCTATGTAAAAAGGATTATTTGATTTTTGCCGTCGGGGTTTACATTGGCGGAAGGATATGATATAATAACCAAAACGCATAGACACAACTTTATATACCGGTCATTTTATAAGGTGGATATTGGATTGCGTTATATCGTCCTTGCATCATCATATATAAAAAGGAGACTGCAAAATGAAAACAAAACCGAAAACAACCCTTTGCGGTGGCATACTTGGCACATGTTTCAATAATGTCAGACAGAATTTTTACGAAAAAATTGATGAAGCGGTGCATGCCGCCACTTATGAAGGCGAGCACAAGCTCTCATACGCCGAACCCGAGTATACGGGAAAATTTATGGACATCTGTGCGTATTATTACGAAACCGAAAAAGATGTCCGAGCTTTAAAAAAAGGAATGGCGGTCGTTGACAGCATTGAGAAGAATATCCGCGCGGACGGTTATCTCGGCTGTCTTGGGAACGGCAACGAGCTGAAAGTCTTCTCCGTATGGAATCAAGCCTTTACGCTTTACGGTCTTACGAGAATGTATGAAGCCACGGAGGATATGCGTATCCTTGCATTAGTGCAACGCGCCGCTGATTGGATAGTGAACACCTTCAGCGGAAAGAATGCGCCCGATATTCTGGAAGCATTCAACAAGGGAAGCCAGCACATCACTTGTTTTCATTCCATGTGCCGCGCTTACGCGGTAACGGGCGACCGCAAATATCTCGACTTTATCAAATCCGCTCTCGATTACTGCGAGACTACGGATATGAATCTTCTCAGTTTTGACGATATTCTGAAGCTTCGCTCGCCGAAAGGGATCGAAATGTTGGTTATTTATCTCGGCGTTTTGCAGTACGGAACCATGTCGGGAGACGAGAGAGCGATCAATGCGGCAAGGCGATATTTTGACGAGGTCATGCAAACGCAGATCCGAAATACCGGCAACGGTACCGTCTGCGAGGAATGGACGGAAAACGGAAACGCACCCCGTCTTATGCCTACCTCGGAAAAGCCCAACGAGACTTGCGTGGCGGTGGGAATCGTGGAGAATGCGCTGGCTCTCTTTTATGACAGACCTCTGGCAAAATATCTCGACGTCATCGAAAAAACCTTGTTGAATCACATGGTAGGCTCTCTTGAGCGCTCCGGCGCAGATCTGGCATATTATCAAGGTAACTACGGACGCAAGATCTATCGGACTGCCGGAGGGATGTATCAGTGTTGCCGTTACCGCGGATTCACACTGTTTTCTTATTTACCGCAGATGGCTTACTATTATAAGGACGGCGTTCTCATTCCCATGATCTATACGCCGTCCGTTTTCAAGACACAGGAGCTTTCGTGTAAGCTTACAACCGAATATCCCGCAAAGGGAAATTTGAAATTTGATATTGAAAATACATCGGAAATGACATTGCGCCTTCGTATTCCTGCCTGGTGTGAAAAATCCGCATTGTTTGTAAACGGACAGCCGTTGAACACCGAATCGAAAAACGGATACATTGACGTAAAACTTTCCGTCGGATCGCACGAGATCCTGTTGGAGCTTCTCGAGGAGATCCGTGTTATGCGTCATTTGATTGATGACAAACGCTATCTTTCGGTAGAATACGGTCCGCTGCTCATGGCACATGATACGCATTTCGGCAGCGAACTGTGGCAACCGATCTCTCCCGAAGCAATTCCTTGTTTGTGTGAAGCAAAAGGTATTGAATTGCTTCGTATGGAGGCGGACGGCATAACACTCGTGGATTTTGCTTCCGCAGGTGGAAACGATCCCGAAAACGATCTTTACACCGTTTTCATTCCGGAAAAATGCAACTGACTTTGTAGTTGTAAAAGGTTTTCTTGAAAAATTTCAATTTGTCGGTGAAACAAATTGGATCTATGAAAAAACGAAAAAAGTGATAGGTGCAAAAAACGGAGATATCTCTCGAAATCTCCGTTTTTC
>JAZOPW010000296.1:0-2926 GCA_045655785.1 Eubacteriales bacterium | reverse complement strand
CCTCCGACTTGAACCACTGTGCGGTTTTGCACAGCGGTTCTTCTGTTTCCAAGACAGATAAAATGAGAATTGAAATTATTTAATTTCAACAGTTGCGCCTGCTTCGGTAAGAGCAGCCTTGATCTTCTCAGCCTCGTCCTTGGATACGCCTTCCTTAACGGTCTTAGGAGCGCCCTCAACCATGTCCTTAGCGTCCTTCAGACCAAGACCGGTGATCTCACGAACCGCCTTGATAACGTTGAGCTTGTTAGCGCCAAAGCTTGCAAGAACAACGTCAAACTCGGTCTTCTCTTCAGCTGCGGGAGCTGCTGCGCCTGCTGCTGCAACTACACCAACGGGAGCTGCTGCGGAAACGCCAAATTCTTCCTCAACTGCCTTTACCAGGTCGTTGAGCTCAAGGATAGTAAGAGATTTGATCTCTTCCAAAATGTTAGTAATCTTTTCGGATGCCATTTTCATTTACCTCCAAAATAAATCTTTTGAATTTTTATGTTCCGATTTTAAGCGGCAATCGGGAGCCGATGGGGGACAGAAGTCTGCAAAAAAGCGATATTATGCTTCTGCGGGAGCTTCTTCTCCGCCGTTTTCTTTGTCGACCACTGCCTTGATCGCATATGCGAACTTGTACAGAGGAGACTGGATGGAGCCCAGGAACTTCGCGATAAGCGTTTCCTTGTTTGGGATATCAGCCAATTCGTTAACCGTTTTAGCGTCAATCACAGCGCCGTCCACATAACCTGCCAGAATGTTGAAGGACTCAACCTTCTCGGCATATTTCTTCAGAACCTTTGCAGCGACAACGGGGTCGTTTTCGCTGATGGCAATAGCAGTCATACCGTTGAGGTACTGCTTCAGATCTCCATAGCCTACCATATCGCAAGCTCTGCCTGTCATGGTGTTCTTCATGACGACATACTTTACGCCTGCTTCACGGAGTGCCTTACGCATTGCGGTGTCGTTATCTACCGTGATACCCTGGTAGTTTACGATAACGCCTGCTGCGGAATTCTTGATCTGTTCTGCCAGATCTGCAACCACCTGCTGCTTCTGAACGAGAATGGAATTGCTGGGCATTTCGTTTCACCTCCCAATGTGAATTGTGCGAATAAAAAAATCTTTCCTCCGGCGCGCATAGTCCACCGAAAAGAAAGATCGCATCACATCTCTGTAATTCAATTTCTCTCCTCGGCAGGAAAGCTTGCGCTTTTACCGGAACCTGCTGTCTTTGGATAACGGCATATATTATATCACTCTTTTTCTGCTTTGTCAATAGGTTTTTTAAAAAAAGTTAAAAATATTTTTCTTTCTTTAGAAAAGACGAAAACGGCACAAAATGCGGTTGCTTTTTGTGCCGTTCGTATTTTTTATCTTATTTTACAAACTTGACCGAGATCTTGCTATCGCCATCAAAGGAGAAGGTGGGGGTGTCTATCTTTTTGCCGTTACAATAGTAGCCGTCAAATGTGTAGCCCTCATCAGCAACGGGGGTGACGATCAGGTTGTTATCCTCATCAACGCCGCGCTTGATGATTCCGTTTCCGTCACAGGTAAAGGAGAGCTTGTATTGAGCGTCATCCTTTGCTGTGCAGTAGGCATCGATTTTACCGCTGTTCAGCTCCATCATGATGGGCGTTTTGAGTGCAGAGTAGGTACCCACAACAAATCTTTGCGCGTATTCGCGTACCGATGTGCAATTTGTAAGCTCTGCGCCCTCTACCATTTTGCCGCCAAGCTCGCCCTGAACCATGGGAACCGCATTCCGGCATTTGTTGTTTTCCAACAGGAGACCGTCTACGTCATGCAGCTTATAGAGGATCTTACAGGAGTCATTTTCGGCAGTGATGGTGTTGTCATAAAAATAGATGTCGGAGATGCGGTTGGTGACCATCTTATATCCCGTAAAGGGCTTGGGCTCCTGGGTGCAACGCGGGGTCTGCATGATATGAACGACACCGATCGCATCCAAATCATAATGTCCAACGGAGGAAAATGCCGAGTGAGACATGATGCCGCAGATATGAGAATCCTTTCCGATGATATATTCGTTATCATGGAATCTGAAGTACTGACAGCCGCCGCGCTCTTCTGTCTTGACGATATAGACTTCGGGATCGGTAGAGAGCAGAAGATCGCCTATGGTGAAGGAAAATTCCATCATATAGCTTTGATCTTCCAAGCCGTTCTTTCTGGTCGAAATGAATTTACAGCCTGCGACCTCTACGTTCACGTGTCCGAATGCACGGAAGCCTCTGACACGGGGATTATCAAAGGTACAGTTGAGAATCTTCAAGCCATCTACAGAGGGCTGTGAAGCTTGCGCGTGGTGTCCGATGGGGTAGGTAGGAGCCTCAAACGTGCAGCTCTTTCCCCAATAGCAGTTTTCAAACACAACGTTGGTGCAGTGATAATACTCGTGCTCGGCAAAGACCGTACCCGCACCGTATCCCATGCCGATCGCCCCGGGATTGGTGGACTCAATCTGGATCATTTCCATTCCGGCTGCCTGCTTATGTTGGTCAAAATTGTATCCCGCAAACATGACGTCGCGAACGGTTACGTCGCAAGAGCCTGTTACCTGAATGGCGTGGTTGTTGGGGGTGTCCTTTATGATGGTGCTTTCCAAGGTAACGCCGTGTGCGCAGACCCAGATCAGACCGCGACGCTGTCCGATCATATCGATAACACCGCCCGTGATAGCGAAGTTATTGGCACCTGTCACGCCCTCGGCATTGATCGCGTGGTTTGCAAACATATCGTAATTGGTGCCCGAAATTCTTGCAAAATAGTTTCCGTCCTTGATCAACTGATCGATCTCTTCTGTGTAGGGGGTATTGTAGTTTTGGAGTACGCCCTCCAGACGGATGGTGACGTTTTCTTTCAATTGAATAAAATGAATATAGTAATTTCCCTTGGGAACGTAAACAAC
>JAZOPW010000295.1:0-12423 GCA_045655785.1 Eubacteriales bacterium | reverse complement strand
CACCCATGAGCTTCTTCTCACCGGTTGCGGGGTCACGGGTAAATGCAACACCGGTTCCGCAGTTGTCGCCCATGTTACCGAAGGCCATTGCCTGTACGTTAACAGCGGTACCCCAAGAATAAGGAATATCGTTGTCACGACGGTATACGTTTGCACGGGGGTTGTCCCAAGAACGGAACACAGCCTTTACCGCACCGATCAGCTGAACCTTAGGATCGGAGGGGAAATCCTCGCCAATCTTTGCCTTGTATTCAGCCTTGAACTGCTCTGCAAGCTCCTTCAGGTCGTCAGCGGTCAACTCCACGTCAAGCTTAACGCCCTTCTCTTCCTTCATCTTGTCGATCAGCTCTTCAAAGTATTTCTTTCCAACCTCCATTACGACGTCGGAATACATCTGAATAAATCTTCTGTAGCAGTCATACGCCCAACGAGCATTGCCGGACTTCTTTGCCATAACCTCAACAACCTCTTCATTCAAGCCGAGGTTCAAAATGGTATCCATCATACCGGGCATGGATGCACGCGCACCGGAACGAACCGATACGAGAAGCGGATTCTCAAGGTCACCGAACTTCTTGCCGGTTACAGCCTCCATCTTCTCAATGTACTCCATGATCTCAGCCATGATGCCATCGTTGATCTGTCTGCCATCCTCATAATACTGGGTGCAGGCCTCGGTAGAGATCGTAAAGCCCTGAGGAACAGGGAGTCCGATCTTGGTCATTTCAGCAAGGTTTGCGCCCTTACCGCCGAGGAGCTCACGCATGCTTGCGTCGCCTTCGGAAAACAGGTAGCAATACTTCTTTGCCATCTTTGGTAATCCTCCATATATGAATATATTTTTTTGACATTGTCGAACTGTAGGCACAGCAAAAAGCTGTTTTCCGTCTTTCGACTTTTACAGTACAGGATATTATACCACATTTTTTCCCTTTTTTCCATAGGTTTGGACACAGAAAGCCGTTTTTAAAATGTAAATATTTCATGAACGAATGTGCAAATTCAAAAAAATCGTTTGACAGAAGCATAAAAACATTGTATAATGTTATGGTTGAGAATAAATTTAGGTTGCGACGGGTCCCCTCTTGGGATCGGGCGCATTTTGCGTTTCCGCTCCCGTTTTCCCGTTTGAACCGAAAGGACGGTCAGAATGACTGATATTTTTGATCTGTTCAAGCAGATCGCAAAAAAAGAAGAAACACCGAAGGAGCCCCTGTCATGGTTGATCGTGGGGCTTGGAAACCCCGGTGACAAATACCGCTTTACGCGCCACAATGCCGGTTTTTTGACGATCGATTATCTTGCCGAGCAATATGGCGTGCGCATTGACCGTGTCAAGCATCACGCGCTCTGCGGCGAGGTGACGATCGGACGGCATCGCGTGCTTCTGATGAAGCCGCAGACTCTGATGAATGCCTCCGGGCATGCGGTTCAAGAGGCTGCCGCTTTTTATAAGATTGATCCCGCACACATTTTGGTCATATCCGACGACATCGCCCAGGCACCCGGAAAAATGCGCATTCGACGCAAAGGAAGCGCAGGCGGGCAAAAGGGGCTTGGCGACATCATCACCTGCATGGGTACCGACGCGATCCCCCGCCTGCGGATGGGCGTCGGTGAGAAGCCGCACCCCGATTTCAATCTTGCCGATTGGGTGCTTTCGGAATTTCGCGCCGACGAAAAGGAAAAGCTCTTTTCTGCCTTCCCAACCGCAAAAGCCGGGATCGAGAAAGCATTGGACGGCGATTTTGACGCCGCCATGCAGCTTTGCAACTCCTACACACCGCCCGAAAAAGTGTAACACAAGGATTTTCCATGAGTATTTTAACCGATTCAATTCGCCGCGATACCGAATACACGCAGCTGCTCAAAACCGTTGAGCGTGACTTCCGCAGCAATCCGTTGCCGATCTTGGCATCGGGCTTATGTGAGGGAGCCTCCGACGCATTTTTGATCTCACTCCTGACCGATACGCTTCCCTTCCGCGGCGGCACAGCATTGATGTTCTGTGCCGAGGAAAAGGACTGTGTTCGTGTTTGCGGTATGCTGGAGCGTTACGGGATCCGCGCCGCCTTCTATATGGCGAGGGATCTGACCTTCTATAATATTACAGCCTCCCATGAGTATGAGCATGAGAGGCTACGCGTGTTGTCGGGGCTTCTGTCGGGAGACTATGACGTTGTGGTCACCACCCCCGATGCCGCACTGGGCTACACCGTTCCGCCCGAACGATTAAAGCAAAATACAATTCGCATCGACGAAACCGACACACTTGACCCCAAGGATTTTGCACGCCGTCTGACCGATGCGGGATATATCCGTGTCGATCTGGTAGACAGTCCCGGGCAGTACGCCTTGCGAGGCGGCATTGTCGATATCTATCCTCCGTACGGCAGCTTTGAGGACAGCGACGGAGACGCCAAGCACGGCGCGTATGCCCTGCGTATCGAGCTGTTCGGTGATGAGATCGACCGCATGGGGCTCTTTGATCCCGAATCACAGCGCATGACGCAAGCCGTCAGCCTTGCATCCTTTCCGCCCGCCCGCGAGCTGCTTCCCAACAGCGAGGTCTACGACCGCTTGAAGAAAGCCGTTTCGGCACAGTTTCGCGCAACCAAGGACGAGCGCGTATGCGAGGAGCTGATCAAGGAAAGCGCCGCGATCGACCGCGCCCGCAATCACGACGGCGAGATCTGCTTTCTTGACAAATATATTACACTGGTCTACCCCGAAAGGACCTCTCTGTTGGACTATTTTGATGCCAAGCGTCTGGTGCTGATCCGAGGCACCAATGCGGTCGCTGACCGTCTCAAGGCATCCGAGTGGCATTTGAACCAAACCGTGGTCGAGCTGCTTGAGGGCGGCACCATCGCGTCCAAATACACCGATTACGCCAAGCCGACCTCCGAATTCGAGCTTTTCTGCACAAGACACGTCGTGTTGCATATCGATTCGATCGCCTATAATGTGACAGACCGCCGTCTGGCAGGACTTTTTGGCTTCCGCACACGGCACACGGTATCGTACGCCGACAACGAGAACCTGTTTTATGAGGATCTTGACCGCTATCTACAGGGCGGCTACCGCTGTCTGGTTCTGACCGAAAACGAGGTAGAAGCACGCGCGATTGAGCAAAGGCTGACCAAAAGGGGGATCTCCCTGATCCGCAATCCCGAATCGGTCGCGGCACTTGAAAGAGGAAACGTCGCGGTGCTGTGGCAGGATCTGTTGGCAGGATTTGAATTGATCGTTCCCAAGATCGCGGTGCTGTCCACCAATCCCAACAGCCGAACGGGTGCGCTCTCACTGTCTGGCAAATCCTCGCTTCGGAAAAAGAAGAAGAAAAACACACAAAGCATTCTGTCCTATGCCGAGCTGGAAACAGGAGACTTCGTGGTGCATGAGGTCTACGGTATCGGTCAGTACCCGGGAATTGAAACCCTCACGTGCGACGGTGTCACGCGTGATTATATCGGCATCCGCTATGCAGGAAGCGACAAGCTGTTCCTGCCTGTCGAGAAGCTGGATAAGGTCTCCAAATATATCGGCGCACACGCCGATGACGGACTTGTCAAGCTCTCCAAAATGGGAAGTGAATCCTGGAAAAAATCCAAGGCACGTGCCAAAGCCGCCGTTAAGGACATGGCAAAGGAGCTGATCAAGCTGTATGCCGAGCGCATGCGCCGACCGGGTCACGCGTTCCCCTCCGACGACAGCTATCAGAAGGCATTTGAGGACGCCTTTGAATACGACGAGACCGACAGTCAGCTTTCGGCAACCGATGAGATCAAAAGGGACATGACTCGCGCAGTTCCGATGGATCGTCTGCTCTGCGGAGACGTCGGCTACGGAAAGACCGAGGTCGCGCTCCGTGCCGCCTACAAGGCAGTCCTTGGCGGAAAGCAGGTCGCCATTTTGGTTCCGACCACGCTCTTAGCCCTTCAGCATTATCAGACCATCATCAGCCGTATGCGTGCCTTTGCGGTCAACGTGGATATGCTTTCGCGCTTCCGCACCGCCAAGCAACAGGCACAAACCCTGCGCCGTCTGGCTCGCGGAGAGGTCGATATCATCGTCGGCACACACCGTCTGCTCTCCAAGGATGTCAGCTTCCATGACTTAGGGCTTGTCATCGTAGACGAGGAACAACGCTTCGGCGTGGCACAAAAGGAAAAGCTGAAGCAGATCGCCGACGGCGTGGACTTTCTTTCCCTCTCCGCAACTCCGATCCCCCGTACGCTGAACATGGCAATGGGCGGCATCCGCGACATCTCCATTCTTGACGACGCCCCCAACGATCGCCTGCCCGTACAGACCTACGTATTGGAGGATGACGAGCTGATCATCGAGGAGGCGATCCGACGTGAGCTGAGGAGAGGTGGTCAGATATTCTATCTGCACAACATTGTGGAAACCATCAATACGGTTGCCGCCAAGCTTTCCTCTGCCATTCCCGAGGCACGTATCACCGTGGCACACGGAAAAATGGACAAGGAAGAACTGGAAAAGATCTGGGAAAAGATGCTTGTGGGTGAGATAGATATTCTGGTCTGCACCACCATCATCGAAACGGGCGTGGATATACCGAACGCCAATACCCTCATCGTTTCCAACGCGCACAAGCTTGGGCTTTCGCAGTTGCATCAGATCAGAGGACGCATCGGCCGTTCCTCGCGTCGCGCTTACGCCTATTTCACCTATCCCCCCTTCCGCTCGATCCCCGAGATCGCGCAAAAGCGATTGGAAGCGATCCGTGAGTATGCCGAATTCGGCGCGGGCTTTAAGATCGCCCTGCGTGATATGGAGATCCGAGGCGCGGGCAACATTCTGGGAGCCGAGCAGCACGGACATCTCGACGCCATCGGCTACGATCTGTATATCAAGCTGCTCAACCAAGCGGTATTGGAGGAAAAGGGCGAGGATACACAGTCCGAAACCGAGTGTACCGTGTCGCTGAGCTTCGATGCCTTTCTGCCCGAAAAATACGTCCCCTTCCCTGCGCAACGGATGGCACTTTACAAAAAGATTGCACTCATTGCGTCCGAGGAGGATCTGGAAGACGTGACCGACGAATTGGTCGATCGCTTCGGAGAGCCGCCGCTCCCCACTCAAAATCTCTTGCGCATCGCATTGATTCACACGTTAGCAACCAAGTGCCGTATCACCTCGATCCGTCAGGATGGTGGTGAGATCCACATTTATCCTCAAAAACTGGACTTCGACGTCTGGATGCAGCTGTCGGATCTGTTCGGGCGACTCCGTGTGATCATGTCGGGAGAGCCGCACATCTGCATGCGTTTGCAAAAAGGCGACGATGCACTCCCACTTGTTCACAAATTGTTTGAAAAATATATAGAAATCGTCAATCAAAAGGCGTAGACAAATTCGATTCTTTCCTGTATAATATAGGGGAAGCCTTTGTTTCAATCCAAGAAAGGAATATCCATATGAAAAAAAATCTTTCGCGCATTTTGGCGCTGATCCTTGCATCCGTACTGTTTTTGCTTGGATGTGCGTCCTGCGCCAATAAGGGAAAGACCCTGCTCACCCTGGAAAAGGACGGCGTATCGGTCACATTCTCTGTCAACCTTTATGAACTGATGCTGTCGCGCATGAAGGGCTCTCTCGCCTTCTACGGCTACACCGCCAACGGTGTTACCGTCGAATACGATTCGTTCTGGACTTACAAGGATAAGTTCAACGGCTCCGAGCTACAAACCATCAATGAATTCTACTGTGACACCATATTGGATAACTGCCGCACCTATCTTGCGGCGCTCTACCTCTTTGAAAAAGAGGGCTTGAAGCTGTCTGCTGCCGAATTGGAGGACGTGGAAAACAAAATGTTTGAGCTGATCCGCACCGACGGAGACGGCTCCAAGACCAAGCTCAACGCTGTGCTTGCAAGCTACGGGGTCAACTATGATCTGTTAAAGGATGCATACCTCATGGAGGCTAAGGTCGCGGCTCTGCAAAAGCATCTGTACGGTGAAAAAGGCTCCAAGCTCGGATACACCGTAAAGGATGAATATTTGGAGGAAAATTACGTTCACTTCCGTCAGGTATTCCTTGCCTCTTATCATTATGTATATGAAACCGACGAAAACGGAGACGTGATCTACTACTATGCCGAGGGCGAACAAAAGGACCGCGTCTATTACGATGTCTACAACGGTGTGGTCGGATATGACAAAGACGGCAAGGAGCTCAAGGACGAAAACGGAGACGTGATCTATTTTGTCAAGGACAGCGATCAGAAAAAGATCGCATACGACACCACACACGGAATGCCTGCGTATCAGCTGAATAAGGACGGCTCCGACTATGAAACCAAGGAAATGACCGTCGAGGAGCTGGAGGAGCTTGCAAAAAAGGCGGACGGGCTGTACAACGACCTCAAGGACAGCACCGATGCCGAATTCGAATCGGTTATCAAAACCGAAAGTGATGACTTTGGAGATTCGACCGACTATAATGACGGCTACTACCTGCAAAAGGGAGTTGACTTTACCGCATCGGGAAGCAATTACGGCTATTTGGAACAGATCGTAACGGCACTCGATGACATGGAGGTAGGAGAGGTCACCATGATAAAATCGAGCTTCGGCTATCACATCGTAAAGAAATACGCACACTCCGAAAAGGCGTATGAAAAGGAAGAAAACGAGGTCTGGTTTGAAAACTTCAGCGACAGCCTGATCGAAAAGCTCTTCCTTGAGGAATGTCAAAAGCATTTTACCGATATTAAGGTAGCCGACAAGGTTCTGGCAACCGCTCCCACCATGAAAGAGGTTGGGATCAACTACTACTATTGATCAAATAATTCTGTCCCGATGTAAGCCCACTTGCTCGGGACATTTTTAAAGGAGAACATACTGTGAATACATCATTCAAATTCAGCTTTCTCAGCGGAAATGCACTCAAGATCATTGCCGCGGTATGTATGCTGATCGACCATATCGGCTTTCTCTTTTTCCCGCAATATCCGATCTTTCGTATCATCGGGCGGATCGCATTCCCGATCTTTGCCTTTATGATCGCAGAGGGCTGCCGATACACCAAAAATAAGCTTCGCTATTTTCTTGTGATCTTTCTGGCGGCGATCCTCTTCCAGCTGGTCTACTTTCTGTATAGCGGCAGTCTGTATATGCGCGTGTTTATCACCTTCTCTTGCTCGATCCCCATGGTCTATGCGTTGCAATATGCAAAAAAAGAGTGGTTTTCCAAAAACGCTTCGTGGCTCCGCCGCATGTTCTCCCTCGGTCTGTTTCTGCTCTCTCTATTGACTGTATATCTTCTGACTCGCTTTGTGCGCATGGATTACGGACTTTGGGGCGCGTTGTTGCCCTTATTTGCAAGTCTGTTCTATGCCCCGAACGAGGAGGCTCCCGCATGGTTCAAGAAAGCCGACAGCGTACCCGTCCATGTTCTGACAATGGGGATCGGTCTGATACTGCTCTGCTCACGCTCTGTAACCCTGCAATACTTTTCACTCCTGTCGCTTCCGCTGTTGCTGCTCTATTCGGGTAAACGCGGAAAATGGAAAATGAAATATTTCTTCTACGTCTTCTACCCCGCCCACATCCTGATGCTTGAGGGAATCCGAATTCTGATTGAGAAGATCTTATAAAAAAAGATGCCAAAGGAACGCTTGTAAACATACAAACGCTTCTTTGGCTTTTTTGTATAAGCGTACAAAAACTTTGTGCAGATATACAAAATCATGAAGGGGCCGTTTACACGAATAACGATCCATGTTATAATATAAGTGTAATAAAAATAAAAGGAGGCAAAATATGAAAAAACGAGTTTGGCTTGCGATGACGCTTGCAACACTGATCCTGTTTCCCACCCTGCTCCTCTCTTCCTGCTTTCCCTTTCTGAAAGCCGAAGAGCCGATAGACAGTGAAACAGTCGATCAGATCTCCCCCTCAGAAGAGCCCACCGACTCTGATTCGGAACCCATCGAATCCGATTCAGAGTCCGTTGAAGAAGACTCCACCGAAGTTGATGAAACAACCAAAGTCATTGAGGAAGAAACCGACATAAGTGCTTTTCGTTTTCGAGAGCTGGCGAACGGTACGTATGCTGTTGGACTTGCCTCCGGTCAAAGACTGCAGAAGATCACCATCCCGTCCTCCCACAACGGAAGACCTGTTACACAAATTTACGAAAAGGGTTTCCGACAGCAAACGAAGCTGCTCGAGATCACCATCCCGGAAACCATCACACACATCGGGGACGCTGCGTTTCAAAATTGTTATAAATTGGAACGTGTCACCTTTTTAGGTAATGTCGAGCATATTGGTGCAAAAGCCTTTGCCAAATGCTCAAAGCTAACCGATCTCATCCTCCCAAAAAGCTTGAAAACCATGGGCGAATCGGCATTTTTGGAATGTGTCAATCTGAAAAACGTTGAGATTCCCGAAGAGCTTTCAAGCATTCCCAATTATGCGTTTGCTTCTTGCACGAAAATAACCTACTGTACCATGCCGTCAACTGTCGAATCAATCGGCAGCTACGCATTTGCTTTCTGCACGCAATTAACATACTGTACGATCCCCGAATCAGTCGGAACGATCGGCAGCTATGCATTTGCCGAGTGTAGCAATCTGCAAAGAATAGAGATTCCTCAGGTAGTCACACAGATTGGGGATCACGCCTTTTACAAATGTGAACACCTTACAATCGTAACACTCCCCAAAACGCTTCTCAACATTTCTGCGTACTGCTTTGCCGATTGCAAACGCTTGACGTCCGTTACCGTTGCCGATGGAATTCAAAAAATTGAAGAATACGCTTTTTCAGGATGTTACCTGCTCCAATCCCTCGCCTTACCGAGTAGCATAACATGCATTGAGCAATACGCATTCGTCAACTGCTCCCTGCTATCAGAATTTTCTTTGCCCGAAACCCTGAAAGCATTAGGTTCTTATGTTTTTTACAATTGCAGAAAGCTGAAAAGCATTGAGATTCCCGCCACGCTTACAAGCGTGGGAGAGGGTGTTTTTCAACAAAGCACCTTGAAAAGTGTTACGTTGCAAAACGGTATAACAACGATTGCGCCGCATATGTTCCAAGATTGCGATTTTCTGTCCTCAGTAACCCTTCCCAAGAGTTTGGAAAGGATTGGAGAATATGCATTTGAGGGCTGTATCGAATTAAAAAGCATCACGCTCCCCTCTTCTCTTAAGGAAATCGACAGATATGCATTCGGAAGCTGCAAAAAGCTGACCTCTGTTAAAATTCCCGATTCGGTTACAAAGATGGGCGGATATATCTTTAACAACTGCACGTCTCTCAAATCCATCGTATTTCCGAAAGGAATCCAAAGGATCGAAGCCGGCACATTTGGATCCTGCCGCGCGTTGGAGCAGATCGTCATTCCAAGCAGTGTAACAGTGATCGATAACTATGCATTTTCATATTGCACAGCATTAAGTAAGATCGAGCTTCCCGACACCTTGCGTACCATTGGAAAAAGCACATTTCACTATTGTACACAGCTCAAGGAAATTGAGCTTCCCTCCGGCATACGCACCATCGGAGCCGAAGCATTTTCCTCAAGCGGTTTGATAAGTCTTACATTCCCCACAAACAATATACAAATAGCTGAAAGAGCTTTTTGGAACTGTAAGAGCCTATCCACCGTGGAAATACCAAACGGAATTCAATTGATACCGCGTGAGCTTTTCTACGGTTGTACATCCTTGACCGAAATCTCTCTGCCAAAGAGCGTTACCATCATCGGAAGCGGTGCTTTTAAAGGCTGTGAGGTGTTGACAAGGATTACGATCCCCGAAACCGTTCTCGCGATCAGAGAATCCGCTTTTGAAAACTGTGTCAAGCTGGAGCAGATCAATATCCCCAACAGCGTAAACGAAATTGGGGCATCGGCGTTTTCGGGTTGTCGAAGCCTGCACACGTTTTCATGGTCTGCAGGAGCAAATACCATTGCAAAAAACACCTTCCGGGATTGCGTAGCATTGACATCGGTCGTGCTTCCCGATAACATAACCGTTGTGGAAGATCATGCATTCAACGGATGTACGGAGCTTACAACCATTACACTTTCGAAAGCCTTGACACAGATCCGCATTGAGGCTTTTGATGGCTGTGAAAAACTCACATTTACCGAATATCGCGGTTCAAACTATCTTGGCACCGCGCAAAATCCCTATTTTGTATTGATAAAGATCCTTCCCACGGCAACCGAGGTCAAGATCCATCCGAACACCATGCTTTTCGAAAAAAATCTTTTCCAAGAAAACGCTCTCATAGAAAAGGTCATCCTTCCGAGTGGAATGACGGAAATTCCGCCCCAAGCCTTCTATCAATGCATAGCATTAAAAACCGTAGTTTTCCCCGACAGCCTGCTGCGAATTGGCGACTCAGCATTTTCCGGTTGCATCGCGCTGACGGAAATCACATTGCCGAAAAACCTGAAACAAATCGGATATCATGCATTTTCTTCCTGCGAAAATCTGACCAAGGTCACATTTCCCGACAGTTTACAACAGATTGAAGACGGCGCGTTCTTATACTGTAAGAAGTTGACCGATCTCAAGTTGCCAAACTGCTTAAAGGAAATTGGGGCAAGTGCATTCGCGTGCTGTAATAGCTTAACATCTGTTATCATTCCCGAAAGCGTTACCAAGATCGGAGAATATGCATTTTCCGATTGCATGGCGTTGAAGGAAATATTCCTCCCGCTCCATGCGGAATGTGGAATGAATGTGTTTGGCTATTGCCCTTCCCTAACCACGGTCGTGTTATCCAAGACTCCAAGTTATGTTGAGGAGCTTCCCCGTGGGAAGGTAACGATTTATTACAGAGGCAACCGAGACGAGTGGAATCATTTTGTATCCAATATTCCTTGGACACATCACGGATATGAATCGGCAACGATATATTTCTACAGTGAAACCGAGCCTACCGATCATCCCGAGCAATATTGGCGATATGTTGACGGGGTTCCCACCGTTTGGGCAATAACGTCCGACGAATCCGGCAAATGATTGGAAAATTCGCAATGAAACGATAACTCAAGTGACCGTTCAAGAAAAAATCCTTGACAAATTCCCTGTTTTCGGGTATAATATGCTTGCGGCTTCGCTGAACGGTCGCGCGGTATGGTGCCGTAAGGTATTACCGTGAGGAAAGTCCGGGCTTCACAGGACAGGATAGCTGATAACGTCAGCCACGGGTAACCGTCGGGAAAGTGCAACAGAAATAAACCGCCGCATTTGCGGCAAGGATGGAAAGGCGAGGTAAGAGCTCACCCGTTCCCATGGTAACATGGGTCCGCTGTAAACCCTATCCGAAGCAACACCTCAAGGAATGTCGGTCCGACACATATTCGGAGGTGGCACGGGGTCTCCCCGAAGCGTCACGGTGACGTGGCGCGCAGATTGATGACCGTTCCAGACAGAACCCGGCTTACAGGCGAAACCACAAAAAGAAAACAAGAGGGTCTCAAATCGAGATCCCCTTGTTTTTCTTTTATGAGCGATGCAGGAAATGCTGCTTGAAATATCCTCTGATCTGAATATCCTCGCCGTGCAGGGCTTTTTTTACGTTGTCTCTGTGCTTGAATGCAAGCAGAGCGGAGATGGCGAGGGTTATGCCAAAAACGAGCCAGCTTTTTGCGTGCAAGCCTGCAAGGATCGGGAACAGCACCGACGCCGAATACGGCATGATAAAGCTGTAATTGACGATAAACATTAAAATCAGGGCAAAAACGAGCAAGAAGCAAAAGATAAGCGGATTGAACGCCAGAACCAAGCCACCAAAGGCAGCAAGTCCCTTTCCGCCCTTAAAATTGAGGTAGAAGGGATAAATATGACCAACCACCGCCGAGCTTCCCGCAACCAAGCCAATCAAGGATGCTGTTGGGAAGATCAACTCCGCCAGCTTGAATGCCGCAAATGCTTTGGCAATGTCAAACAGCATCACAAACGCGCCCCATCCTTTGCCAAAATTCAACATGGTGTTGGTCGCCCCCAGATTGTGCGTGCCAACCTCCTTCAAATTTGTTTTTTTCAGCTTGGATACCAAGGCGGAGGGACTGATCGTTCCGAGCAGGTAACCCAACAAAATCACAATTCCATACTGCATGCGGTCAAAATCTCCTTTGAATATGATGTATCGATATATTATATCTGAGAGTGTAGACCAAAGATGTCTAAGGCGCCAAATTGCACAAACTCCTTAGCCGCTTTTTCTTTGCAGGAAGGAGGCGCAAAGAAAAAGCTTGCAAAAAGAAACGCCGAAGAGGGAATTTCGCCGTCTGCGGACGGCGAGAAGGGGGGAGGAACTGGGGCTTGCCCGATTCCCCACTCCCGAAGGGAGTTTGCGGCTTCTTCACCCCGCAAACTTTTGAAAAAGTTTGACCAAAACTTTCGCCAAACTGACGAAAGTCTT
>JAZOPW010000294.1:0-11466 GCA_045655785.1 Eubacteriales bacterium | reverse complement strand
TACGGCGTTCTCTTTTGTTAGGCAAACTCGCGTAGCGATTTGCGGCGAGCTTGCGAGCCTTTTTTCATCTTGCGCCTCCTTCTTGCAAGAGAAAAGCGGCTAAGAAATTTATACAATTTAATAACGCAGATGCCTTTTGTCTGCTGTCTGAGAGACTTGGAAACAATTCTTCCGAGTCTCTTTTTTCTTTTTTTGAAAAGATAAAAAATATGCGCATAAAATGTTGAAAAAATGCGCATAACCTATTGACAACAGATTGAAAATATGGTATAATATGCGCATAAAGCAAATACAAAACAAATTTAGAGCGTTTTGGCGCAAAAAAATGAGGAAAGGAGAGTGATTTTATGGCAAAGGTTTCCACCAATATCAGCATTGATGCCGATACAAAGGCACAGGCACAGGAGCTTTTGGCGGATCTGGGATTGGATCTGTCCACTGCCGTAAACATTTTTCTTCGTCAAATGGTGCGCGAAAACGCGATCCCGTTTGAGGTCAAGCGGAGAAGCGAGCATGCGGAGCCTGCGCTTGGAAAAGAAGGGGAGTGATCCTGTGGCGGAGAGGGGAGACGTGGCGAGGTCAAACAAAATCAAATTGCTTGCCGTTGTGGGTCCTACCGCAAGCGGAAAAAGCGGCTTGGCGGTTGCGCTGGCAAAGGCATGCAACGGTGAGGTCGTTTCCTGCGATTCGATGCAAGTCTATCGCCGTATGAATATTGGAACGGCAAAGCCGACCCTTGACGAAATGGAGGGGATCAGGCATCACCTGATCGACCTTGCTGAGCCTGATGAGCCTTTTTCGGTAGCCGCATACGTGGAGCGCGCCGCCGATGCAATCGCAGAGATCTGCTCGCGCGGCAAATTGCCGATCCTGTGCGGCGGTACGGGACTTTACCTCGACGCTCTTTTGCGGGGCGGGCTTGAGGAGACGACGTCGGACTCTCGCTTGCGTGAAGCTTTGTTTGCTTATGCCGAGACGCATGGCGCGCACGCATTGCATGAGAGACTCGCGGCGGTCGATCCCGAAAGTGCCGCGGCAACGCATGAGAACAATGTCAAGCGCGTGGTGCGTGCATTGGAAATCTACGAATCCACGGGCGTGACGAAAACCGAGATGGATCGCCGCTCGCGTGAGCGCGAGTCTCCGTATGATGCGGTCGTGATCGGCTTGCGATATGCGGAAAGAGAAGTGCTTTATGCGCGGATCGACCGCCGTGTGGAGCAAATGTTCGCCGCAGGCTTGCTTGCCGAGACCGAGAGACTGCTTGTCGAGGGCGTGTTTGAAAAAAACACCACGGCGGCGCAGGCGATCGGATACAAGGAGCTGTTGAGCTTCCTGTCGGGAAATGGGTCGCTGCAGGACGCGGTGGAGGCACTCAAGCTTGCCACTCGTCATTATGCAAAGCGGCAAATGACCTGGTTCGGTGCCAAGGATTACGTTTCTTGGATCGATATGACGGAGGATGGCAGAACGAAGGATTTTGAGGCGGTTGTTGCCGAGGCGTTGCGCATTTGGTGCGACCGTACCTGACCCGCTCGCTTGATTTTTGAGAAAGGAGAATCGGATGACGCGCAAGGCGTTTATACAAAAATATTTTTGGCGGTTTGCCTCGTCTCTTGCGCTTTTGGGTCTGATCGTTTATACGATCTACCATGTGTTCGGTTCTGCGTCGGGGGGGCTGATGCGGGAGCGCGTTCAAAAAATCACCCATGCAGACATCGTCAGCGGACAAGCCTATCTGTTTCGCGATGAAAGAGTTCTGACGGTGCCGCACGCGGGGGTGATCAACGATCTTGCCGAAAGTGGCTCAAAGGTCAGCAAGGGCGTTGCGGTTGCCGAGGTATGGGACGGCTACAACGAGGAGCTGCTTCCGACGGCGCAGATCGAGCTGGATCGGCTGAACCGCACGGTCGCAGTTCTTGAGGACAGCATCGTTGCGGCGGACAGCACGCTCTCGAATGCAGAGGAATATCGGAAGGATGCCATGGCGAATTATCTTGCTATCAAAAAGGCGTTGATCTCGGGGGACTGGTCGGGCTTGCAGGGACTCGAGGATGATATGCTGGCTCTTTTGAACCGACATGCGACGCTGATCGGTGCGACCGACAGTGTTCCCGCACTTTTGGCGAGTGTCAAGGCGGAACGCTCAAGGCTTCTGATGGGAAACGTGACAACCATTCGAAATGAAGGCTCTTCGGGATATTTTTACAGTCACACACAGGTGGACGGATATGAAGCACTGTTTACGTTGTCCGCACTTGAGGGGCTGACCGAGAAGAGCTTTGAGGAGCTGATCCTGTCCGAGCCAAAGGGGACGGACGAGTTCGCAGTCGGAAAGATCGTGACGGGAAGCCGCTGGTATGTCGCGATCGGCTTTGATGCCTCGGCAAGGGAGCTGTTTGAGGCGAGTGAGGCATATACCTTCACCTTTCCGCAAAACCGAGATACCTCGCTGATCATGACCTGTACAAGGCTTTTGGGAAAGGCGGATGGCGGTCTGATTGCGGTCTTTTCCTCGAATGAGGTTCCGCGTGATTTCACTTATCTTCGATCCCAAAGCGTACAGATCGAGGTAGGCAGATATACGGGATATTACATCAAAGAATCGGCGTTGCACACACTGAACGGCGTGGAGGGTGTCTATATTTTTCGCGAAAGCACGGTCTGGTTCCGACGCATTGACGTGATCTATCGCGGTGACGGATATTGCATCGCGGCGGAGTACACCGATCAGGGCGAGGATTATCTTGCACTCAATGACATCATTGTGACGTCGGGAGAGGACCTGTATGACGGGAGGGTGTTCAAATGAATGATCTTTCATATATGAGAGCCAATGTCGATGCGATTCGAGAACGGATCGATGCGGCACGGGCGAGAAGCGCGGATCGCTTTGGAGAGCGCGAGGTTGTGATGCTGGTGGCGGTCAAATACACCGATGCCGAGCATATCAATTATCTGCATCGCGAGCTGGGGGTTCACGACGTCGGAGAGAACCGTGTGCAACAGCTTTTGGAGCGTTGGGATCTGCTTGACCGTGAGGGAATGCGCGTGCATTTCATCGGAAAGCTGCAAAGCAATAAGGTCAAGTATATCATCGATAAGGTCTGCATGATCCATTCGTTGGACTCGCACTCGCTTGCAAAGGAAATCGAGCGGCAGGCGGCAAAGCGAGAACTTGAGATCGACGTGCTGGTCGAGGTCAACAGCGGATGTGAGGAGAACAAAAGCGGACTGCTTCCGCATGAGGTTGCCGATTTCTGCACAGCACTGTCACAATATCCGCACCTTCGACTGCGCGGTTTTATGACAATGGCACCGAAATGCGAAAACAACGAAGAATATCGAAAATATTTTCGAGAAACTTTCAACCTATGTCTTGATATTTGGCAGAAAAAACTTTATAATATAGGTATCCCCGTTTTATCCATGGGAATGTCGGGCAGCTTTGAGCCCGCAATCGAGGAGGGCGCCACGGTGGTTCGCATCGGCAGAGCGCTTTTCGAGAAGCCCGTGAACGAATAAAACGGATACATAGATAACTACGGTCAAAATAAATTGAGAAAAATAAACGGAGGATAATGAAAATGAATTTGCTGAAGAAATTTGTGAGAAACGACAACGCGGATATGGCTGAAGAGGATTACGACGATATATACGTCATGCCCGAGGATCTGAAGATGGAGGTTGCAGGCTCGGACACCGATGCTGACGTTTCCGCCATCGACAATCCCGCGCGCAAGGCTCCCGAGATCCATCCCGTAAACCCCGACAAGGTTGCGCTTAAGCTGCTCCAGCCCAAGAGCCATACCGAGTCGATCAAGATCGCCGATAAGGTCAAGGAGGGATGCATCGTCCTGCTTGACATCAGCAATCTGGATAAGAACAAGGCTTGCCGTCTGGTAGACTTTTTGGCAGGTGTTGCCTATGTGCTTGGCGGCGAGATGATCAAGACCAACAAGAACACCATCGTGATCTCTCCCGCAGGCGTAGATATTTCGGGCTTTGCGTCCGAGGAGCCTGCCGAGGAGCCTGCAGCTGAGGCGACTGAGGAATATGAAGAGGTCTACGAGGAAGCTCCCGTAACCGAAGAGGCTTGATCCATATGAAGCAAGGGCTGATTCATGAAAGGCAAACGGCACAAAGAAAAATTTTGTTCAAGGATCTTTCTTTTGTGTATCTTACTTTGATGAATCAGCCCCTTGATGATACATAAACTTTTTTAAGGCTACGGAGCGTTTAATTATGGAGATCGTTTTATTCTTTTTCAAGCAATTGCTGATCGTGCTGCTGGGTGCGCTTGATCTTGCAATGCTGGTACGTGCGATCCTTTCGTGGATCGATCCGATGCGTGAGGGGCGGCTTGCCGTGATGATGTTTTCGATCACCGAGCCGCTGATTCTGCCGTTTCGCAAGCTGTGTGCCAAATACCATTGGTTCGAGGGCTCTCCGATGGATTTTCCGTTTTTGATGACCTTGGTTGCTCTGATGATCTTGCAGCTGCTGGTGGAAATGATATGACGGTGCGAAATGACAGCGACTCGCTTTTGGAGGCGCGGATCGGGGACATGCTCGATAAAGCCCGAAAGGGGAATCTTGCCTGTATCCCGTTTCTGACACCGCGGGACGCGCGACAGGCAGAGCGGATTCTGCGTTCCTACGGTGCATATGGGCAGGCGTGGTTCTGGGGCGGATACCGTGACGCCGAACGCGTCTGCCTGTTTCTGCTTCCCGACTATCTGCTTGCCTGTCTGCCCGACGAAATTGTCCCCCGTGACGACGATGACGCACTGCTCTCGCTTTTGGAGGACGAGGTGCGTGAGGCGGTGTCGGCTGTGCGGATCAAGGGTAGCGGTTACCGAACGCTTTCCCACAGGGATTATCTCGGCTCGATCCTCGGTCTCGGACTTGAGAGGGACGCGCTGGGAGATATTGCGGTGCAAAACGAGCATGAAGCCGTTGTATTTTGTCCTCGGAAAATCGGGTCTTTTTTATTGGAAAGCCTTGTCAAGGTGGCATCCGATACGGTGCGGTGTGAGGTGTATGAGCTCGATGCGCAGTTTACCGACGGCAGAAAATACCGCCCCGTCAATGACACGGTGGCGTCGGCTCGGCTGGACTGCGTGGTTGCCGCGCTGACAAATCTCTCGCGCGACGAGGCACAACGGGCGGTGCGAACAGGACTTGTAGAGGTCGAATTCGAGCCCGAGGAGCGTGTGGACCGCATTCTGACGCCGCCCATGACGATTTCGGTTCGCGGATACGGTAGGTTTGTTTTGCGCGAATTTGACGGAGAAACGCGCAAGGGGAGGCTTCGTATGCGAGCCGATCAATTGATCTAACACTTTGAAAACAGGAAGCAGTTTAAGGACTACATATGAATCAGAAAAAAATCAGATTTCCACAGGAGCTTGCCTATCTTTTGGGAATCGTTACGATGACACTTGGCGTGGCAATGATGCAAAAGGCAAATTTGGGACTTTCCATGATCGTAGCACCGGCTTATATGCTGTCCGCCGCCTTGGGGATCAGCTTCGGAACGGCGGAATATTGCCTGCAGTTTGTGCTGGTCAGCGGAATGTGCCTGTTGCTTCGCAAATTCCGCATCACCTATTATCTTTCCTTTGCGACTGCCGTGGTTTACGGATTGGTTTTGGACGGCTTTATCCGTCTGTTGCATGCCGATCTTCCTGCGGAATTGCTCCCCGTGCGCCTGTTGCTGATGATTGGAGGAATGACGGTGACCGCGGTTGGTGTGGCACTCTTTTTCCGTACCTATCTGCCGGCTTGCGCCTATGATATGTTTGTAAAGGTGGTGTCCAACCATTTTCGGGTGCATACGGGAAAATTCAAGATCTGCTACGATTTTTCCAGCCTTGCCGTCGCGCTTGTGATGACACTTGTCTTTTTCGGCAGACTGATCGGAATCGGCGTGGGGACTTTGATCTGCGCTTGTCTCAACGGCGTGATCATTCAATTGTTCTCATCGCTGTACAACAAATATATTGAGTTTACTGTTTTATTTCCGCGTGCGGAAAAATTTTTGCAATAAAGGGGACTGACCATGAAGAAATATACGATTGGAATCGACTACGGCACGCTTTCGGGACGTGCATTGCTTTTGGATGCCGAGAGCGGCGAGGTGGTTGCAACCTCGGTGCTTGAATATGCCCACGGCGTGATGGATCGCGAGCTTCCCGACGGTACGCCGTTGCCGCCGCAGTTTGCCTTGCAGCATCCTGCGGACTATATAGAGGTTTTGCACACGGCGGTTCCCAACGTGCTGTGTCAATCGGGGGTTGATCCGCGCGATGTGGTTGGAATCGGAATCGATTTTACCACCTGTACGCTCATTCCCGTCGATGAGAATTGCAAGCCGCTCTGTTTTCATTCCAAATACAAAAATGAGCCGCATGCATACGTCAAGCTCTGGAAGCATCACGGCGCACAGGCAGAAGCCGACCGTGTGATCGAGATTGCCACCGAGAGGGGCGAGAGCTGGCTTGCGGGCTACGGCGGAAGAGTTTCCTCGGAGTGGGCGGTTCCCAAGATCATGGAGATCCTGAACAAAGCCCCCGAGGTCTTTGCCGATACCGCACGATTTTATGATGCGGGTGATTGGATCTCGACGGTTTTGACGGGAGAGGAAAATCACTCCGCAGGCTTTGCGGGCTTTAAATTCATGTGGGGGGCGGATCGCGGCTTTCCCTCGGACGAGTTCTTCCGCGCACTCGATCCGCGCCTGGAGGGGCTGGTAGGTACCAAGCTTTGCCCCCATATCCGTACGGTAGAGGAGAAGGCAGGCAGACTTTCGGCTCGGGGAGCCATGTTGACAGGACTTTGTGAAGGCATTCCCGTGGCACTTTCGATTCTCGACGCCGAGGCGGCGATGCCTGCATTGAATATCACCGAGCCGGGCATCCTGATGCTGATCATCGGTACCTCGGGCGTACAGCTGATCCATTCCAAGGAGAAATTGGACATCCCCGGCATTTGCGGCTTTGTATATGACGGCGTGATCCCGGGACTTTACACCTACGAGGCAGGTCAAGCCGGACTTGGGGACGGCTTCGATTGGTTTGTTCGCAACTGCGTGCCTGAAATCTATACGGTCGCGGCGCGTGAGAGCGGCATGAGCATTCACAAATATTTGCGTCAAAAGGCAAAGGCGTTGCGTGTGGGAGAGAGTGGACTTCTGGCACTGGATTGGCTCAACGGAAACCGCAGTGTCCTGCAGGATGCCGACCTGTCCTGCGCGATCGTGGGACTTACCATCGGAACGAGACCCGAGGCGATCTACCGTGCGCTGATCGAATCGACTGCATTCGGTATGCGCAGAATATTGGAGGCATATACCGCAAACGGCTTGCCCGTTCTGCAGCTGCGTGCGTCGGGCGGCATTGCCAAAAAGGATGAAATGCTGATGCAGATCTATGCCGACGTGACCAACCGTGAGATCGACGTTGTGGATACCGAGCAGGGCGCGGCACACGGAAGTGCGATCTATGCGGCGGTAGCGGCAGGTCTTTATCCCAGCATAGTAGAGGCGTCCGATCGCCTTTCCGTCAAGCAGACTGTGACCTACCGTCCTATCCCTGAGAACGTGGCGGCGTATGAAAAGCTTTATGCGGACTATTGCCGTCTGTACGATTATTTCGGCAGGGGCGAGAATGACGTGATGAAGCGTCTGCGCAGGGCAGGCGTGTGAGCGGAGGACTTGCCGAAATGCGGTCGTTGGGGCTTTATATCCATATCCCGTTTTGCCGCAGAAAATGTCTGTACTGTGATTTTTGTTCACTGGAGCAGCAGGGAGACGCTGAGATGGAGGCATATACCGACGGGGTCTGCCACGATCTTGCGCGGTGGGCAACGCAATGCCGTGACCGTCGCGTGAATACGGTCTACTTTGGCGGCGGTACACCGTCTTTGTTGCCGCCATCGCTGCTTTTGCGGATGCTGGAAAGCATTGCTCACTTGTATCACGTGGAGAAGGATGCCGAGATCACGCTCGAATGCAATCCCGCAACGGGAAGCGCGGAGAGCTTTTCGACTCTGCGACGCGGCGGATTCAATCGCATCAGCGTGGGACTGCAGAGCACGCATGAAAATGAATTGCGCGCGCTCGGCAGAATTCACACCTTTGCCGATTTTGAAAGAACGTATGCCGATCTTCGAGAGGCGGGCTTTGAAAATATCAGTGCCGATCTGATGTCGGGGATTCCCGAACAGACCGTGGAAAGCTATCTGGAAAGTGTTCGACGGCTGTGCGCACTGTCTCCCGAGCATATCTCGGCTTACGGGCTTTCGGTAGAGGAAGAAACTCCGTTTGGAAGAATGGGGGATCGCTTGTCTCTTCCCGATGAGGAGACGGCAAGGCAGATGTATTTTGAGGGGATCGGACTGATTGCGTCCCTCGGATACCGACAGTATGAGATCAGCAATTATGCAAAACGCGGGTATGAATCGCGGCATAATTTGAAATACTGGAATTGTGAGGAATACCTCGGGTTCGGTCCTGCCGCATATTCTGATTTTAACGGTGACAGATTTGGCAATTCTCGGGACGTTGCCGCATATATTGATGGCAGGGAGATTCTTGCCGAGCGTGAGACCCCGAGTTCTTCGGAGCGCATGAACGAATATATCATGCTTCGGATGCGCCTGACGGATGGCGTTTCGGCAGCTGCTTTTTCAAAACGCTTTGGTCAAGACTTGAACTCTTTGTTCGGAGAGCGGCTTGCGGCGTTTGAGAGAGGCGGCTTTGTTCGACGCACTGAGGACGGATGGGCGTTCACAGCGGAGGGCTTTTACGTCAGTAACACGATTCTTGCCGAGATTTTGGATTTTTCGTCGTAAATCGCGAAAAAGCTCTTGACAAAGACGCGATTTTCATGTAAAATAATAATAACGAAAAAGAAAGTAAAAAGGATATTGACATGGAAGCAAATCAAAATGAACGCGAGTTTTTTACCTTGACGGATGAGGACGGCAACGAGGTTGAGTTTGAGCTGATCGGTACGACCGAGTACAAGGGCAACCTGTATTTTGCCATGATCCCCGCCGAGGCGGCAGAGAAGGCAAAGGATGACGAGGACGGATTCTGCGAATATGTGATCCTTCGTGTAGAGAAGGACGAAAACGGCGAGGATTCTCTTGTGTCGGTGGATGACGACGAGGAATTTGACGACGTAGCCGATCTGTTTGACGATATGTTCTCCGAAGAGATCGATTACGATTGATCGAATCGCCATTCCCATTTCAAACATAGCATTTTTCCTGCTTAGTGCGTGATAATCGGTGATATAGACCCACATCAGATTAAAGGAGTCTGACTCCGACGGTGGTTTGCAGACCTCCCGTATGCGACTCGATTGACTTGTCTCGACCGCATGCGGACGTTGGGAGCAGTAAAGCCGCGACGAGGACACCGCCCTGGAATAACAGGGTTCTAATTTCCCGATTACACGGCTCGGCGGGTTTTTATGAGAAAACCGAACGAACCGACACGTTTTTGTGTCGGTCCGTTCGGTTTGTTCTTGTGTTCAGAGCCTTAATTTTTACGTCGCACCAAGCGGTCAAGGGCTTGCGAGAGGGATGCGATCAGTGCGTCCACGTCCTCGCGTGTGTTTTGTTTTCCGAAGCTTAAGCGGATCGAGCATTCCACATCCTTGGGGGAAAGTCCGAACGCAAGAAGCGAGGGGCTGACCGTGCCTGAATGTGAGGAGCAAGCCGAGCCGTGCGAGACCGAAATGCCGTCGGCAGAAAGCGCGTGAAGCATAGTTTCACTTCGGATATCGGGTAGCGTGATGTTGAGAATATGGGGCGCGCAGGCGGCATTCGGAATATTTTGCCGTACGGGAAGCTGCGAAAGCTTTTCACGCGCGTAATCTCGAAGGTCGGTCAAGTGTGCCAGGTCTGCGGCAAGGGTGGAAAATCCCTCTTTTGCCGCCGCCGCAAAGCCCGCAATTCCAATCAGGTTCTCGGTTCCCGAGCGGAATCCGCGCTCCTGTCCGCCGCCCTGTAGAGTAGGCACCAGATCGCGCCGCTTCAACGCCTCGGGCGAGACGTACAAGGCACCAACACCCTTGGGACCGTGGATTTTATGTGCGCTTAACGTGACCATGTCGGCTGACAGTGTGCGTGGAGCAAAGCGGCATTTCAGGTAGCCCTGTACCGCGTCGGTGTGCGTGACGGTGTCGGGGCTCTTTGCTTTTGCCATAGAAAAGGCACGCGCAATGTCATAAAGCGCACCCGTTTCGTTGTTTACCATCATCATGGTGACCAAAAACGTGCGGTCATTCAAGGCGGATTCATACTGCTCCCAATCAAGGACACCGCACTTTGTTCCGATGCGGACGACCTCAAAGCCGTCCGATTCCAGCAACCGCAGTGCGTTTTCGACTCCCGGATGCTCGGAATCGGTGGAGATGATGCGACCGCCCCGTCGGCGCGGCTTTGCGTAGGCGGTGCCAAGGATCGCCAGGTTGTCGGATTCACTTCCGCAGGAGGTGAAGAAGATCTGTCCTGCCTCGGCGGAGCCTCGCAGTCCAAGCGTTGCGGCAACGTCACGCCGTGCATTCTCCAGAAGCGTGTGTGAAGCCTGACCGACGGTGTGCAGGGAAGAGGGATTGCCATAGCATTCCATTGCTTGGCACATGGCATCCTTTGCCGCACGGGATAGCGGTGTTGTGGCGCTGTTGTCCAAATAAATATCCTTCATGGCTCTCCTCAACGGAACTCGAATGCGTCGATCATCGCCCGGACGTCTTCAAGATGGGTGTCAAAATGCTCGGGCAGCGCGGTGTAGGTGAGGCTGTAGATCATGCTCTTATAGGCGGCAACGACCTGCAGATAGCGATACTCGGTGTCACCCACCGTAAACCGGTAGGTATAGGCGGTTGCCATGCGTCCGCCAAGATCGATCTCCTTCTCGGTCTTGATCAGCTCATATCCGTCCTCGCCCGAAAAATTCTGCATCGATTTCTCGCAAAGCTCAAAATATTGCGCCACGCTCATGCTGTCAACGTCGGGCATATAGGGAACGACGCTCACGCTGGAGCGGTCATCGGCACGGTACGCCGAGAAGATCTCCTCGTCGCGGTTGATCTCCCAATCCGTGGGAACGAAGAATCTGTACGCCACGTCGTTGTTGGAGGCGAGCTTCATGCCCGTGGGGGGCGTGACCTCGGCGTCAAGATCCTTGATGTAATCATCGGGAAGATAGGGCTCGGCAAAAATGAATTCGTCCAGCATACGTGTCACGTTTTCCAAAAGCGGGGCATAGAGTTCTTCCTCCGCAATAAAGGTAAAGACGTAAAAGGCGTTGCTCTTTTCGGCTACGACGTGCACAAAATGGAGTGTTTCGCCGTTGACGTTGGCTTTGATGTGAAATTTGTGTGCGTTGACACCGTCAAGGACGATGTTTTCTCTATCATCGGTGATCTCGCTCAGGCTGCCTCCGAGCGC
>JAZOPW010000293.1:0-2164 GCA_045655785.1 Eubacteriales bacterium | reverse complement strand
CTGTCGATGACCGCGATGGCCACGCCCGTTAACGAAAACGGCAACAATCTCGTCTTTCTGATCGACGTATCGGGCTCGATGAACAGCCCCCACAAGCTGGATCTGCTAAAGACGTCATTCACTTATCTCATCGACAACCTCAGTCCTCAAGACACCGTTTCGATCGTAACCTATTCGGGCAAAGAGACCGTTGCATTGGACGGCTGCAGCGGTCAGGACGGCGAGCGCATTCTGAACGTGATCCGATCCCTGACTGCAAACGGCTCGACCAACGGGGAGGCAGGACTCTCCAAGGCATACGACATTGCCGAAAAACACTTTATTGAGGGTGGAAACAACCGCATCATCATGGCATCCGACGGAGACCTCAACGTGGGCATCTCGTCAGAGGAGGAGCTGAAGCGATTTATCGAGCAAAAACGCGACGCGGGCATCTACCTGTCGGTTCTCGGCTTTGGCACGGGCAACTACCGTGACGCCAAAATGGAGACCCTTGCCGATAACGGAAACGGCGTTTACTATTATATTGACGGTGAGAGCGAAGCCGAAAAGGTCTTCGGAACCGATATTCTGGGAACGCTTTACACCGTGGCACAGGACGTCAAGCTCCAGATCACCTTTGACACGCAATATGTTGCGGCATACCGTCTGATCGGTTATGAAAACCGCGTTCTGAACAAGGAGGATTTTGAGGACGACACCAAGGATGCGGGAGACGTCGGTGCGGGTCACCAGGTCACGGTCTGCTATGAATTGACGCTTGCCGAGGGCGCGCGCAACGCAGACGCGCCTTGGATGAAGCTTGACGTCCGTTATAAAAACCCGGGCGAGACGGTCAGCAACCTCAACGAATACGAAATCGGAAAAAGCGCACTGACCGACACCCCCAACGAGGATATGAAATTTCTCTCCTGCGTGCTTCGCACCGTGATGGTCCTGCACAGCAGTCGCTATCTCAACGAAACCACACTGACCGACGTTTTGGGAGACCTTCGCGCGCTTGATCTCTCGGCTTATCCCGACCGCATGGAATTCCGTTCCCTGATCGAAAAGCTGGTACAGGATCAGGTGTAACCGAACAGACAACGCGACGCATCCCGATTTGAAATCGGATACAAAACAGAATGAAAGGAATTCAGATCATGAAAAGAAATCACGGTGCGCTTCTCCGCACACTCGCCGCACTGTTTGCCCTTCTGACGCTCTGTGTCTGCTTTGCCTCCTGTGGAGCCGATTACAAGGACAACGGTTTTTCCGAGGACTACAACGGTGCCCTTGACGAGGAATTGAAGGAGCCGAGCGAGGGAAGCGGACTTCAAGACAGCAATCAAAGCCTCTCTATCAACGTCCCCGAGCGCAAGGTCATCAAAACCTTTGACATTCAATCCGAAACCAAGGATTTCGACGCGGCGATCCAAGCCCTGAATACCTTGATCTCCGATTGCGGCGGATACGTGGAAAGTGCGTCCAGCACCGACAAGAGCCTGAACAACTCCTCGACCTACTACGCACGTTACGCAACCTACACCGTCCGCATTCCTGCCGAAAATGCCGAGCGCTTTGTCGGCTCGGTGGGCGACGCCTTTCATATCACCTCCAACCGCTCCTACGTCGAGGACGTCAGCGAGACCTATTACTCGATCGAGGCGCGTCTTGAGGAGCTGCAGATTGAGCGCGATTCGCTGATGGATATTCTCGATCTTCCCGAAACCAAGCAGGACTATACCCTATGGACAACCGTGCAGTCGCGTCTTTCCGAGGTGCGCCAGCAGATCGCCGTCTATCAAGGACAGCTCAACCGCTATGACAGTCGGGTTGCTTATTCCACCGTCAACCTTTCGATCCACGAGGTCATCAACTACACCGAGGGAAGTGAGGACAACAGCTTTGGAAGCCGTCTCGCTGCATCCTTTCAAGAAGGCTGGAACGACTTTACCGAGGGTCTGCAGGAATTTGTGATCTGGTTCGCAGGTGCGATCCCCTTCCTTCTGACCTTTGCGGTCATCGCGGGAATTGTGATCGTGATCATCCTCGCGACAACACGAAAAAAGAAAAAGTGAATCGAGTGATGTAAATCAAAAAATCTTGATTCATAGAATTGTACGACTGTTGTTGTGCCGCTTTATCTTTTGACCATGTAGGCGCAAAAGAAAAAGCTTGGCAA
>JAZOPW010000292.1:0-2522 GCA_045655785.1 Eubacteriales bacterium | reverse complement strand
ACGTGGTAGAATACTTTGTGCAAAAATCTCTTGCAAACGGTATTGATATCATCCGTATCTTCGACGCGCTCAACGATCCGCGTAACCTCAAGACCGCCATCAACGCGACCAAAAAGGAAAACGGACACGTACAGGCGGCGTTCTCCTATACCACAGGTCCTGTTTATACCCTGGAATACTACTCCAAGTACGCAAAGCAGCTTGAGGAAATGGGCGCGGATTCCATTTGTATCAAGGATATGGCGGGACTTCTCAAGCCCTACGATGCGTATGAGCTTGTCAAGACCTTGAAGGAATCGGTAAAGGTTCCGATCCAGCTTCACACCCACTATACGTCGGGACTTGCATCCATGACCCTGATGAAGGCGGTAGAGGCAGGCGTTGACGTGATCGATACCGCTATTTCTCCGATGGCGATGGGAACCTCACAACCGCCCACAGAGGCAATGGTTGCCGCTCTCCAGGGTACACAGTATGACACGGGCATCAGCCTCGAATCTCTGGATACCATCACCAAGTATTTTACACCTCTGCGTGAAAAATATATGTCCAACGGTCTGCTCAATCCCAAGGCACTCAAGGTTGACGTCAATGCGTTGCTGTATCAGGTGCCGGGCGGTATGCTTTCCAACCTGATGAGCCAGCTGGCGCAGGCAGGGAAGTCGGATCAGCTGACCGAGGTTTTGGAAGAGGTACCGCGTGTGCGCGCCGACGTTGGTTATCCGCCTCTTGTCACACCTTCCTCGCAGATCGTGGGTACACAGGCAGTATTCAACGTCATTATGGGCGAGCGTTATAAGCTGGTGACCAAGGAATTCAAGGGCATCGTGCGCGGCGAATACGGCAAAACACCGGTTGCCATCGATCCTGCCTTTGTCAAGAAGATCATCGGCGACGATAAGCCCATCACTTACCGTCCTGCCGACGACCTCAAGCCCGAGCTGGAGCAGCTTCGTTCCGAGATCGCGCAGTATATCGAGCAGGATGAGGACGTGCTTTCTTATGCGCTGTTCCCCGAGGTCTCCAAGAAATTCTTTGAGTACCGTAAGGCAAAAAAATACAATTTGGATGCGGAACACGCCGATAAAAACCTCGGTGTCCATTCCATTTGATGTCATATGCTACAAGAGCTCCTGTTTCTTACGGACAGGGGCTCTTTTTCACGGAAAGGGAAAAATTACAGCTTTTGGAACCCCAATTTTTATTGACAATTTCGCTTTTATCTTGTATAATAAAAGGAGCATAAACAAAAACAGGAGATACAAAATGAAAAAGCTTGGTCTTGGAATGATGCGACTTCCTTTGTTGGATGAAAATGATCCCAAATCGGTGGACAGGGAATATGTTTGCCGTATGGTAGACGCCTTTTTGGCGCGCGGATTTACTTATTTTGATACGGCGTATTTTTATCATGATTATCAGAGTGAGTCTATCGTCAAGGAGGTTTTGGTTGACCGTTATCCTCGCGAAAGCTTTCAATTGGCAAGTAAGCTTCCTTGTTCACTTTTGAAGGAAGAGGGTGACCAGGAGCGGATCTTTGAAGAGCAATTGCAGAACTGCGGCGTGGAATATTTCGACTATTATCTCTTGCATTGCCTGCATGAGCGCAATTGTGTCATTGCAGATCGGTTTGACAGTTATCGATTTATCTCTCGTATCAAGGAAGAGGGAAAGGCAAAAAAGATTGGATTTTCCTTTCACGATACCGCCGAGGTTTTGGATCGCATCCTGACTGAGCATCCCGAATTCGATTTCGTTCAAATTCAATTGAATTATTTGGATATGGATGACAGCCGTGTGCAATCACGTGCCTGTCATGAGGCCTGTCTGCGTCACGGCAAGCCCATGATCATTATGGAGCCTGTAAAGGGCGGCATTTTGGCAAAGGTTCCCGCACGCGTGGAGCGCTTATTCCGTGAGGTTTCCCCTGATGCGTCGGTAGCTTCCTGGGCGGTGCGCTTTGCGGCAGGCTTCGAAAATGTCTTTATGGTGCTCAGCGGAATGTCTAATATGGAGCAGTTGAACGACAACATGAGCTTTATGGAGGATTTCAAGCCGCTTTCCGAGGCAGAGCAGGCGGTTTTGCCAAGGGCAGTGCAGATGATCTATGAGGATATTGCCGTAGCTTGCACGGCTTGCCGCTATTGTGTGGAGGGCTGTCCGCAAAAGATCGAGATTCCCAAATATTTTGCACTGTACAATCAGGCATCTCACGCAGAGGACAAGGCGGAGGATGCGCGCAAGGAGTATGGAGAGTTGACCGCTTCTTACGGAAAGGCGTCCGAATGCATCCGTTGCCGCAAATGTGAAGGCGTGTGTCCGCAGAAAATTCGGATCGTGGATGCATTGCGAAAGGTTGCTGAAGCCTTTGAAAAATAGAAATCGCGCGTTGTAAAATGAAGTTGCAACAGTAAGTTTTCAAAAAAGAGAATCCATAGTAACGATTCTGTGGTAGAATTGAAGTTGCTGAGACAACAATTCGAAAGGATCGTCACTATGGACAATACCAATTATACCACAGA
>JAZOPW010000291.1:0-2569 GCA_045655785.1 Eubacteriales bacterium | reverse complement strand
GCGGCTTACGTTGCATCCAAGGCGGCTGTTATCGGTCTCACCCGTCACACCGCTCTCCGCTTCGCGGGCACTAACGTTCGCTGTAACGCGATCTGCCCCGGAACTATCGTGACCCCCATGGTCGCAGGAATGAATCCCGCTAATATGGATATGAACATCTTCGGTCAGATGATGAAGCACAACGATCTCAAGGTTCAGCCCTGCTTCCCCGAGGACGTAGCGAATATGCTTCTCTTCTTCGCGTCCGACGAGTCCAGAGCGATCACAGGTCAGTCGATCGTTACCGATTTCGGTTCTACCCTTTAATTTTAAAACTTATGGCAGGCGGCTTCAACCGTCTGCCGTTTTTTATAACAAATTTGCTTTTTTGCTGTTATATATTGCATTATTCCGCGCTTTATATTATAATGATAGCAATAAATACCGAAAGGGCGAAAACATGTCAAACCTTGAAAAATATATTGATTTAATCAAAAATTACTCCAAAAGCTCCTACTCTAAGCTGACCCGCCAGCCTATGAAGCGTCTTAAATATCCCTTTATCGTGCCGGGCTCGGTCTACAAATACCAACTTTGGGACTGGGACAGCTGGCTGACCGATATTGCCATTCGTCAGATAATTTCCGACAATGGCGGCGAGGGCGAGGATGAGTTTTTCCAATGCGAGAAGGGTTGCATTCTCAATTTCCTCGACCACACCGACGAGGACGGCAAAATGCCCATTATGATCGACGGCGACCATCCTCTCGCATTCATTGAGGAATCAAAAAACGCTCACAAGCCCTGTCTCGCCCAGCATCTTGCCTTTATTTTACAGCAGACCGACAACGACACCTCATGGTTTGCCGACAAGACCGATAAGCTGGAAGCCTATATAGACTGGTATCGCCGCACGAGCCTTCACGCTCCCACGGGACTTTATTTCTTCCTTGACGATACTGCCATCGGAGTTGACAACGACCCCTCCATCTTCTTCCGTCCCGACGGATGCACCGCATCGGTCTACCTCAACGTGCTGATGTATAAGGAGCTTCGCGCCATGGCATACATATGGGACGTGGCAGGAGATAGTGAAAGATCCGATGCTTACGATCTTGAGGCGGCAGAGCTGAAGGATGCCATAAACGAGCATCTTTACGATGAAAAATGCGGAATGTACTTCTCTGCCGACTTAAATCTTGTTCCCATCGACCCCAACAGATTTCTACATAGCGGCAAGCCTCGTCACTGGGATTGTCTCATTATGAGAATCGACTCTTGGGCAGGCTTTATGGCTCTTTGGGCAGGAATTGCGTCTCCCGAGCGCGCGGCGAGAGTGATTGAAGAAAATATGCTCAACGAAAACACCTTTTTCGGAGAATTTGGCATTCGTTCCCTCTCAAGGCTCGAAAAAATGTATGCAAACTGGCCCTCGGGCAACCCCTCCTGCTGGTTGGGCCCCGTGTGGGGTATAGCTAACTATATGTGCTTCCGCGGACTTATAAATTACGGCTACGAGGCAGAGGCGAGGGCCCTTGCAGAGACACTTGCAACAGTCTTCGGCAGGGACATCGAAAATTGCGGAGAGATGCACGAATATTATCACCCCGACAGCGGCGACGGGCTCCACAATCAGGGCTTCCAATCCTGGAATCTCCTTGTTAATAATATGATCGCCTGGGTCGAGAATCGAGAGGCGGTTGAGGAGTTTTAAAGGAGCAAATTTTGATTTGTCTAACAGTTATAAATCCAAAATGTGCATCCTCACCCGTCACTGCGTGACGGGTGAGGATGCACATTTTCAATGGACTACATCCCGATAAACTGCAATTTATTCAAAAAAAGAAATCCGCCGAACGGTGCGCAAAATTAGCGGAGAAATTATGGTCAGTTGGTTAATAATTGCCTCGCTGTAAACAAATAAGCAACCCCCGACAGATTTTTCAAAAGTCTGTCGGGGTTACTTTATATATTAGTTTGTTCGGGGAAATTTGCAGAAAAAGACAATTCCAAGATTGGACTCGGGAAGTTTTTTTCTATCCCCCCCATTCTATTACTATCATCGTCAAACCAAACTATAAAATCTACAGTTTTATCGGGAATAAATGCATTTGAACTATCATAAACCAACCCATCCACCCTGCCATTCAGTAACGTACCAACAATATGATACCATCCGGAACAATTATATTTATCTCCAAATACTTCTCCGGGCTTTCGAGGGTCAATACCTAAATTGTTTAGGAAATCCACAATGATAGTTGAACAAGACATAATTGCATTGGGAAAGTGTTGGCAACAAGGACAAGAGCATATTTCATTAGATGCAACGGCACTTGCATAAAAATCTTTGGTCTTTTCAACATCAACATCTATTGTGTATCTGCCTAATTGAAATATCATTATAATTCCTCCTTTTATCGCGCCAGTTTCGCCTTTGTATTACAAAGGCATAGGGCTTAGCCCATACCCCTATTCATTATAGCACGAATCAGCAGAGAAAGCAAGAGTTGTATTCCGACTTCGTCGGAGTGATATTACTGCTACCGCAATAGTGATATTGAAGCCAAGTCGGATCGTAGCCATGTCG
>JAZOPW010000290.1:0-11678 GCA_045655785.1 Eubacteriales bacterium | reverse complement strand
AGCTCTTATCCTGAGAGCCACCCCAACGGTAATAGTTATACGTGATATCTCCGTTTTTCTCTGTAGCAAGAGGGGAGTTGGTTTTTACAGGACCGGGGATGGGGTTAGCACCGATAAATCCTCTTTCAGAGTCAGCCCAATAACGGATCAGACCCCACATACCGTCATCAACGGAGGAACCTGTAGCGGTTTTGTTGAAGCTGTACTGAATAGTCATGCCGTCAGTGGGGAGCTTGGGGGTATAGTACAGCACGTAAACGTACTCATAGTCGTAAGCAACCTTCACGTAAGGTTGACCGTAGGTATAGGTTACGCCCTCGGTATAGGTGGTCAGAGGGCTTCCACCGGTTCCGTCGGTGTATAACAGATCAATTTTGGGTGCATTTGCCCAGAAAGATTCATTTGCCTTGCCGTCGAGAACAAAATCACCGTTTACCTTTACGGCAGCAGGGGATTCTGTTTCAGCCGCAACGGGAATCACGGCTACGAACGTGGAAAGGAGCATTGCGAATGTCAGGATAAAAGCTAAAATCTTTGTCTTTTTCATGAGATTTTCTCTCCTTCTAAAGTATTTTGTTTGCCCGCCTGTCGGGCGTGTTTGCCAAAAAGGGAATCGGAACCGTGCAAAAACACATACGCATTCTTTCGGCTTTTCTTTGTGGTACCGTGTAACATTTAAATGGGAACAATTCAATGAAGAATGAAGTCCGTCAGTCCGATGGCGTGCGGGTACGGTCAATCAAATTTGAGATCCCCGCGTGTCATCTCTGATCAAATTCGCAAGCGAATTCAGTCGAAGCCCCGAAGGGGTCGCCGCAGGCGAGATCTGCGCGGGTCACTCTATAGGATGCCGCACAAAAGTTGAGTATTTGCGGTTCTGCGTGGCAGAATGCGGATGTTTAATCCGCAAGCAAATACCACGTAGCGACCAACATTTGTTAGCACTTACAATACGGTCGCGTTGTCGTCCGAGATCCGACCTCTGCAAGCTCCGGTCGCCCTACGGGCTTCGACTGCGGACTGCGTCCTTCGCTCAGGATGACGGACTTGATAAGGTCGCCGCAGGCGAGATCTGCGTGGGATCCTCTATTGATTGTTCCAATATTCAATTTTTAAACGTTACAAAGTACCACAAGGTCAAGCCGAGTGACGCCGAGTGTATGCTTTACCTGTGAGAGATCTGCTCAAGGCCATCGAGGGCTTGCCCAAAAAAGTCCAATGACCTTGAGCCGACCCCCCACAAAGCAAACGCATCCACCAAAGCATGTGCGCGGCGTTTTGCTTTACCTGTATTCCGTTTCCAAAAAGAGCCGAACGCAAGCTTTTCGTGGTTGTGTCGGGCTCTGCCGTTGTTCTCTTCGTCTCGATGATGATTTCAAGACGCCAAAAAAACAACAGTCTATAAATATTCGAAAGTGTGCAAGCCGCCCCGTTTACCCCTCCTCCTTTCTCAAAAACGCGGCGTCTCGAACATGGCTTCCGTATATTCCTGAATTTAAATTTCTTCTTTTTATAAAAAAGACTTAATTCGTAAATATTATATATCATAAAAAATTCTTTGTCAAGTCGGTTTATTCATTTTGGTTACAAATGAACAAGAAAATCGTCTTTCTTGGTCCAATTTGAACCCTGATTTTGTAAATATTCACCATACCGTTCCAAAGTGCTTGACTTTCGCGCCGTAATATGGTATGATATTAACAGAAAAAAACTAAGGAGACCCGTATGAAACGGAGATTGCAATATATTCTGATATCCGCTATGGCACTGATCCTTGCCGCCGTGCTTTTGGGAGGTGCCGCTCTTCAACCCGAAGCCGCCGAGCTCTCGGAGCAGGCTCTGCATTTCGGCGTTTCGGGCATGGAGAGCAACCAATCCGTCTCTCCCTCAAAGCTGTTTGAAGAGCTTTACGGTGCGCCCCCCACCGAGACCGAACAGGCGTATCTGGACGGGCTTTCGGGGCTTTCCCTGATCTATAACAGCGCAATTCCCGATAGCGTCGTTTCCACCTCCTACAACGGAAACGAGGGAACGCTGAGCGTTTCTGTGCAAGCCTACAGCTATACGGCGGTCAACGGCACCAAGGTGACCTGGATCCCCACGCAAGCCACGGTGGGGAAGAACACGCAGACCTTTGTCGAATCGAACGGCAGCTATTCCTGCCAATTTGCCGACATGGTGCATTCGGGCGACTTCGAGGTCAAGATCGATTTTCGGTGGGTCACCGAGCTTTCGGCTACCGTTGCCGATGCCGTGATCACCGCACCCTATACGGCAGGCTCCGAGGCTCTGCAGATCCTGAAAGCCTATGAGGCAGAGCTTGCCGCCTATGAGGCAGCCGACGCGAAATACCAAGCATACGTCAATTATCTGCAGGCGGTCGAGAATTACGAAAATTACATCAACGTCGAGCTTCCCGCATACGAGGCGGCAATGCAGCTCTATGAGCCATACCGCCAAAAATACGAGCAGTATCTCTCGGATCTTGCCGCGTATGAGGCTTGGCAGCATTATTGGGACTATCAGGAGTTCATGACGGGGGATGTCCAGGTCAAGTATCAGGCATATCAGAACTATCTGAATCAGCTGAAGCCGATCAAAAGCCGACTCAACGTGCTGGACACCCTGTTTATCAAGGACAGCCACGGCTGGGAGCTGTATGCCTCGCTGATGGGCGGCACGGTTGACCGCGTGGTGGCAAACAAAAATACGTTGATTGCCTATAAGCAGGCGTTTGAAAAGTACATCAACAACGCCGAGGCATCCACAAAGGTGTTAAAGCAATTGATGTCGGAATACGCGAGCCTGCGGAGTGCATCCTATGCAAGCGAGCATGCGCGTCTGACCGCGCTTTACGCGTTCTACACCAAGAATTATACCGAGCTTTCCTTCCATTTCAAGCAGCTCTTTGAGGCACTCAACTACATGGGCAACGATTCTGCCGTGGTGATGGCGCTCAGCAGTGAGGGAAAGCTGGAGCATTATTTTCAGTTTGTGGGTCAGCTTTACGTGACACAGGTTTGCCTGGATGACGCAAAGGCACTGAACCGAGGCATGGGCATTTGCGGCAATCTTCTGACCGACGTGGTTGAGCCGTTGCAGCTTCTGACCGATGCCGCCGCCTCTCCCACGGGTGTGACCATGCCCGCCGTCGAGGTTCCGAAGGTGGAGAAGGTGGAGCCGATCGAGCGCCCGACCTTCCCGGAGATCCGCGAGGAGCCGACCGCTCCCACACCCGTTGTACAAAAGCCGACCGAGCCCGTGGTCTACACCAAGCCCGACATCTCAAACCCACCCCCGTATGCGGAAAAACCCGAAAATAAGCCGCTTGAGCCCGAGATGGACAAGCGTCTGCGCGCGCTTGCCGAGGGGGTACGAAACGGCAGTTTGCTACAGCGGGAAAGTACCCAAAAAACGCACACGTTGACCTTTTTGACCTCGATTTCCTGTCCCGTTTCGATCAATAACAAAAAGACCGTAACCTTTTACAGTGCCGACGGCAAGGAAGTGCTTTGGCGCGATTCGCTCGAATACGGCACGCGTATTATTTACCGAGGGAAGGACACCGCGCGTCCCTCGGATGCGCAATACCATTACCGTTTTCTCGGATGGGTGCTTGCCGACGGAAGCGTTCCCGAAATGACGGCGTACAGCAATATGAGCCTTTACGCCTACTATCAAAAGACGCCGCGTTTTTATACCGTGACATGGATTCTGGACGGTGTGAAGCAGGAGGTAAGCGTGGAATACGGCACTCTGCCGACCACGCCCTTTATCACGCAAAAAGCCCCCGATTCTGCGTACGTATATACGTTTTCGGGCTGGGACAAGGAGATTGTTCCCGTGACGGAGGACGTAACCTACACCGGCTCGATGATCGCCACACCGATCACCTACACGGTGACATGGGTGGTGGACGAATACACCGAAACACAGGTGCTGCATTACGGTGAGATGCCCTCGTTTGGAGGCTCGACCGACAAAGCACCCGACTCCTATCGCTACACCTTTTTGGGGTGGGATGACACGCCCACGGCTGTGACGCGGGACGTCACCTATACGGCGCGCTACAGCAAGACCCTTTTGGCGCAGGATGAAAATGACCGTCCGTTGGAGGTCGAGCATACCGAATCGACGATTGTTGTTTACGCAACGCGTCGCGCCGACCTGCGTGAGGCGGCAAAGCTTGCAAAAGAGCAGGGAAAGGCACTTGAGGTTCGGTTTGAGACCTTTTGTGTGACCGTGCAAAGCAATGACCTTTCGTATCTGACGGACTCCTACTGCCGTGAGATCGGCATTACCTCTGTTGAAACCGACGAGCGCGGAACGGTTTACAGCGTCGAATATCTCAGCAGCGCAGGCATTCCCTTGAATATTGCGGTTCCCGCAACCTTTGCGCCCTTGAAAAATACAGACGGCGGAAGAATGGTCGGTTATCTTGCCGACGGTGACGAGTGGAAGCTCATCCCGGATGAGGGCGCACACGCAACGGGTGCGGTAAAATTGCGCATACGTAACGTGTTTTCGGTCAACGTGACCTCAAACGAGCCCTGCAATCTTTCTCGTTTTCCGAAGTTTTTCGAGGAAGGCACCAAGGTGAATCTTTCCTTGATCGGATGCGAGTTCGGATATGAGATCACGGGGGCTACGCTCTATGATGCAGACGGTACGCCGTTTCCGATCGAGCAAAACGTGTTTTACATGCCGAACGAAAACGTCACGTTGGAGATCTGTATTTCCGAAATCATTTACCATGTCAGCTTTGTCGTGGACGGCAAGGTGATACAAGAGAATACATACAGGCTGGGGGAGGAAATCATTGTGCCTCCCGAAAATCCGACAAAGGAAGCAGACGAGAGCTTTTCCTATACCTTCGCAGCATGGAGCCGCGATGTGGGGATTGCCTACGGAGACGAGCGCACACTGGTGTTTGAGGCGGTCTTTACCTCCACGCCCATCGGCGGGGAATTTGTTCCCGACCGCAGTCTTTTCCTTACTTTTTTGACGGTTTCCATCATCGCGTTTGTGATTCTTGCGGGAGGTACCGTAACCTTGGTTTTGTTGCTTCGTCGCAAGAAGCGCCGCGCCAAGAATGCAGAGTTTGCTGCTTTGTCGCAAGGTGAAAAAAGTGATGACGTCATGCAAAATGACGAGGTTTTGAAGCCTTAATCGAATAAAAAGGATGTGCCTCACAAACGTGAGGCACATCTTGAAATTGAATCAAGGTAGCCATTCCTTTTCAAAGGTCAGCATCTTTCCCGAAATCGGATGAGGAAAGGTGAGCCGACAACAGAACAGTGCGATGGGACAGCGATCGTGCGCACCGTATTTTCCGTCTCCCAAAAGGGGATGCTTGCGGTGCGAAAACTGTACGCGTATCTGGTGCGTTCTGCCTGTATGCAGGCGGATCTTTACAAGACTGTGGATACCGAATTCATCGTTTTCGCGCTTTTCCAGCGTTTCATAGTCCAAAAGAGCCTTTTTTACGCCGCGTCGCTCGCACTCAACCACAAAGGTTTTGTTTTTGGTGCGATCGTGGAATAAAAGATCACACATGGAGCCGTCGGCTTCCGTCAGCTCGCCGTGTACCAATGCAAGATATTCCTTTTGAAAGCTCTTTTCCTGTACGGCGGCAGACAACCGTGCGGCGGCAAGCGGAGTTCTTGCATAGACCATCACGCCGCCAACTCCGCGGTCCAGACGATGGACGACACCGACGTATCCGTTTGGGTTGCGCGCGGCAAGCAGATCGGCAAAGCCGTCATGGAGGTCGGTTCTCTCGGATACAAGATTTGGCGGCTTGACCGCAACCGTAATAGCCGAATCTTCAAATAAAATTTCCATAAGATAACTCTTTTCTTTCCTTGAAAGGATGTGAACGTCATGAAGTATCCCACACAAGGGGATCGGTTGAATCGAGAAAGCCTGCAAGCCGCTCTTGGAGCCGAGGCACGGGGGCTTTCTTTGTATGTCTTTGATCAGCTGGACTCCACCAACAATGAGGCAAAGCGGATTGCCGAGGGGCAGCCCGATGCCGATGCTCTGATCGTTGCCGAGCAACAAACGGCGGGGCGCGGCAGATTGGGCAGGAGCTTTTATTCGCCGCTTGGAACAGGCGTGTATTTCAGTCTTTTGCACCGTGTGTCGGAGCCGCTTGAAAATGCGGTGTCGGTTACCTCTGCGGCGGCGGTGGCGGTGATGCGTGCGATCCGCCGTATTTGCGGCAAGCAGACCGAGATCAAATGGGTCAACGATCTCTACCTTCATGAAAGAAAGGTTTGCGGAATCCTGACCGAAGCGGTTTGCTTTGGCGGCTCGACCTTTGTGATCGTCGGGATCGGGATCAATCTCTCAACCGTTGAGTTCCCGAATGAGCTGTGTCTCAAGGCGGGCTCGTTGGATGCGCATGACGTGAGCCGCGCGGCTTTGATTGCCGCGATTTGGCAGGAGCTGAAGCCTTTTTTGTACGATCCTGCAGACCGCACATGGTTAGAGGATTATCGCGCTTATTCCTGTGTGATCGGCAGACCGATCGTGTGGACGCGCGGTGAGGAAAGCCGATCGGGGGTTGCCCTTGCAATCGATGAGAACGGTGCCTTGGAGGTACTCTTGCCCAATGGGGAGCATGAGCTACTCCGTACGGGGGAGATCTCGGTCAGAGTGTCAGACGCCTGATTTATAAAGAACTGTTTTTCGGGTTGCTTGGGTCTTTTTGCGCATTTTTGCGGTATTGTGTTGGAGAAACCCCCGTTTTGCGCCGAAAAAGTCCCGAAAAATAGAATTCATCATCAAAGGAGAGGTATGCGGCAATGTCGCGTACCGACATACCCGTTTCCAACAGCAATTCGCGCGCAAGATCGATCTTGCGGTTCAGGATATAGCGGTATGGGGGAACTCCAAGCTCTTTTCGGAAGAGCCGTTCGGCTTGAGAGGTCGATTTGCGGCAAGCGGCGGCAAGCTGCTCGATGCGGATCGTGTCTGTTTCGTGCTGCTCGATATAGGCAAGCATGGCTTGTACGGGGGAGCGAGTCGGTTTCTTTTGCGCATCGATGGCAAGGGAAAGACGGAAAAAGATCTCATGGATCAGAGAAATGCATTTTTCAGCCGTGTTGCCTGAGTCGGCGCGAGAGGCGTAATATTGAAATTTTAACAGCAGATCCGAAATATCCAGGGCAGGGAAGTGATAGACTCCGTTGATCCCGTATTGCGCGATCCATTCATCCACTGCACTGCCCGAAAAATTGAGCCAAATTTTCTCCCAAGGGTCGCGCTTGTCACTTCCGTAGTGATGCTCGATCCCCTGCGGCAAAAAATAGGTGTCCCCCGCATGTACCTCAAATCGCTTTCCGTCTGCCTCTACCTCGCCCTTTCCGGATACGACGTATTCCACGCAGCAAAGCGGAGACGTGGGACGGTGGATGACATAATTGCGGTTTGGAAAGGTTGTACCGCACATATGGAAGCGAAGCCCCAGCCTTTGCGGCAGGTCTTCATTGATATTCTTCATTTGAAAGATCTTTTCCTTCAGCATGGTGATCCCCCTTTCCAAGCTCTGTTTGCTTTATTATAACAAATCCGGAAGGGAATGTCAAGAAGTGCTTGCAGGTTTCTCGACTTTCCTTTTTTATATTTTTCTTTTTGAAAAAGTTCAAAAAAAAGACATGAATTCTGTCGAAAAATATGATACAATATTGATGTCTATGCTTGAAGAAATGCGTTGCTTTTGACGCTTGTAATATGATTGATGAAACGGAGGATAAATTGTTGACGACCGAAGCGAAACAAAACCTGAAAAAGGTTATTTGGACGGTTGTGCTTTTTCTGATTGCAAATCTGCTGTTCTTTTTGACGAATTGGCTATTGGAGCAGTACGACCATGTTTATTTTGATCAATTTTTATATCAAATGAAATCCTCGGCGGCAGGCGTACATCGCGTCCTGACCTCGAGTGTGATCGTCAGGGTGGGACTGTTTGGCTTTGCTCTGACGGCTGTCGAAACGGCTGTATTCCTGTTTTTGACAGGCTACGTACCCAAGCTGCTTTCTAAATGGAAGCCGTATATTCAATATTGCTCGAGCAGAGTCTGTCGCGTCTTTCGCAAAACCGTTTTGCCGGTTGCCCTTGCTTGCTCGATCGCTTCCTGTACATTGTTTATCGTAAAGCTGGAGGTCGTGGCATATGTGGATTATACACTGACCGAATCGGATTTTATTGAGAAGCATTATGCAGACCCCGCAACGACCTCCCTGAAATTTCCCGAGACCAAACGGAATCTGATCTACATTTTCCTGGAGTCTATGGAAAATACCTTTGCCGATCCCTCGGCAAAAGGACCCATTACCACCGATTTTATTCCTGAACTCTCGGCTCTTGCCAATGAAAACGTCAGCTTTTCTCATACATCGGGCGTAGGCGGTGCTTTCACCTATTGCGGAACGACCTGGACTGCCGGAGCATTGGTCTCACAAACGTCGGGTGTGCCGATTAAGGTTCCGCTTGATGCCGAATATTACGGGAACGAAGGCTCCTATATGCCGGGCGTGGTATCGATCGGAGACATTCTTAAGGAGCAGGGCTACCGACAGACCTTTATTATGGGCTCCAATGCGGAATTTGCGTGTCGAGACAACTACTTTAAGATACACGGCGATTACAAAATGTTGGATACCAACTCTTTGAAGGCGTCGGGCCGCTTGCCTGAGGATTATGACGAATGGTGGGGCTTTGAGGATGAAAAGCTGTTTGCGTATGCCAAGGAAGAGCTTACCGAATATGCGAAAAGCGAGCAGCCCTTCAATCTGACGCTTTTGACCGCAGATACGCATTTTCCGGACGGGTATGCTTGTCCGCAATGCGAGAATACGCATGATAACCAATATGCGAACGTGCTGTCCTGTTCTTCCAAACGGGTGGCGGACTTTATCTCCTGGGTAAAGGAACAGCCATTTTATGAAAACACAACGATCGTGCTTGCAGGCGATCACCTGACGATGGATCCGAAGTTTTTGGACGGTATCGATGAGGATTACGTGCGAACCACCTATAACTGCATCATCAATTCGGCTGTGGAGCCTGTGCAAAAGCAGAACCGTACCTTTGCAACCTTTGATCTGTTTCCGACCACGCTTGCCGCGATGGGAGTGGAGATCGAGGGTGACCGATTGGGATTGGGTACCAATCTCTTTTCCGACAAGCCCACGCTGACCGAGGAATACGGATTTGATGCGTTGGATACGGAGTTGCAGAAAAAATCCGAATTTTACAATACCAAATTCTTTCAAGAAAAATAACATACAGCTACGGTGAGTCAGATGCAAAAATACATTTGACTCACCGCGATTTTTATTTATAAAAAAGTTGTTGACAAACGAAGCGTCAACTGTTATAATAGAAAAGCCGATGATTGGCAAATATAAAAAAATGAGAGGTGAAAACATGGACGGCAGTAGCTGTGACCGAAGTATGGACGCGACCTTCCCGAGGTATCGGACGGATGCTCCCCGTCTGTGCTTTTTCGCGCTTATTTTCGGTTTTACCGAGTAAACGGAATGTCGTGTCCTTCTTTTTTCCATGCACACAAAGGAGGAACGAATGATGAAAAACGAAAACAATGAAATCGCTGTTGAGCTTTTGGAAGAATCCGAGTTTCAAGAGGATGCGATCGGAAGCAGAATGACAGCAAACTACGTGGCGATCCGAAATGGGATCGGTGTCCGCGGAGCGATGAGTGAGCTTGTGACGCAGGCGGCAGAGCATGACAACGTATCCACGATATTTGTGGTGGACGATGAGCAGATGCTTGTAGGCGCAATTGATCTCAAGGATCTGATCATTGCAAGGGCAACCGACTCCTTGGAGCGCATTATTTCGCGAGATTTTCCGCGACTGTATGCCGACGCGCTGATTGAAGACTCTATGGAACAGATTCGCGAGTGTACCGAGGATTCCTTGCCTGTGTTGGACGCAAAAGGGCATCTCTTGGGGGTGCTGACCGCGCATGAGCTTGCGCTTTTGATTGAGGACGAGATCGGAGATGACTATGCAAAGCTTGGCGGTCTTGCAGAGGAAGAGGAATTACAGGAGCCTCTGCACAGAAGCATCGGCAAACGGTTGCCGTGGCTGATCGTGCTGTTTGGCTTGGGACTTTTGGTTTCAAGTGTGGTGGGGGCATTTGAAGAGGTTGTTGCACACCTGACGTTGATCGTCTCCTTTCAGTCCCTGATTTTGGGAATGGCGGGAAACGTGGGAACGCAATCGCTTGCCGTGACCATTCGTTCCCTGATGGACGAGGGGCTGACAGGCAGACAAAAGCTCCACCTGATTTTGAAGGAGGCAAGAGTTGGCGCGTGCAACGGGTTGATCCTTGGGGTACTGTCCTTTTTGGTGATCGGAGGCTATCTCTATTTCCTGAAGGGGGAGACGGCGGCACTTGCCTTTTCGGTCTCCTTTTGCACGGGGCTGGCATTGCTGGTCTCCATGCTGTTATCGGGCATTTCGGGTACGGTGATCCCCATTCTGTTCAAAAAGATCGGGATCGATCCCGCCGTGGCATCGGGTCCCTTTATTACCACGATCAACGATCTGGTCGCGGTTGTGACCTATTACGGACTTTCCTGGCTCTTTCTCATACAGGTCATGCTTTGAATCAAAAAAGCTGTTGCAGGTACGTGGCGTACCTGCAACAGCTTTTTATCTGCTTGTTTCCAATTGCAGCAAACTGCAAGGCAAGAATCAATGTGCAAGAGAGGATGCTTTACGATCTTTCCAAGAGAGGTGCGGCGAGAATCTCGGATTTTCTTTCCAACAACGTGTTTGAGGAAAGTGCGGCTTCCAAAACTTCTGTTCCCAGCCTGTCAACCGTGGCACCCAGACGCTCCTTCACGAATCCGTTTTCCTTGTACCACAGCATGACCTTTTCGATCACATCTGGAATCTCATCCTGTGTAAATATCGGCTTGAGAAGTGTTCCCATGCGTTGCGTTTTGCCCCACGTTCCGCCCACGAAAATGCGGCATCCCGATTCTGCTTCCTTTGGGACCGCTCCGAACGGACATTTTCCAACGCAAACGCCGCACTTGGTGCATCTTGAAGCGTCCACCACGGCTTTTCCGTTCTTCATGGAGACCGCTTTGGAGGGGCAACTCTTTTCAACTGCGCAGATCTTACAGCCACGGCATTTTTCGGCGTCAAAGGAGAACACCTTACAGCCCTCAATGCCCACGTCATTCAGGCTGGGCTTCATACAGCTGTTCGGACACCCTCCGACCCCGATCTTGAATTTGTGGGGAAGCTTCACGTCGCGCATTCCGATGTAAAAGCGATCGTGTATGATCTTGGCAAGTGCCTGTGTATCGATGTTGCCGTAAACACAGGTCGTACCCTTGCAGGCAACGATGGGGCGAACCTTGGCTCCCGTTCCGCCAAAGGCGAGTCCGTGCTCGGCAAGGAATGCTTCGGCTTTGGAAATCTGATCATACGCGATTCCGGGGATCTCGGCGGAAAGTCTGGCGGTAAAGACCACCCTTCCGCTACCGAATTTTTGTGCGCAATCGGCAAGTGCGCGCAATGCGTCGGCAGAAAAAACGCCCGCAACCGAAATCACTCTTCCCGAAAAGCATTCGGTTCCTCTGTTCAAGAGGAATCCGCGACCCTTTACCTCTGCAATCATCTCTTTTGT
>JAZOPW010000289.1:0-14047 GCA_045655785.1 Eubacteriales bacterium | reverse complement strand
CATGGCTACGATCCGACTTCGGGCGGCGGTGATAAGGCTTGTCCCAACGGATGTATCGGGCTTGGCACCTGTGCTGCCGCCTGTAAGTACAACGCGATCCGTTTGGAGGACGGCGTGGCGGTTGTGGATCACAGCAACTGCATCGGCTGTGGCGCATGTGTAGCGGTCTGTCCCAAAAAGCTGATAGTATTGATTCCGGCGGTGAGCAAATACACGGTGGTATGCCGATCGGTCGAGCCGGGTGCTGTGACAAGGAAGCAATGCAAGGTAGGCTGTATTTCTTGCCGCATATGCGAAAAGAATTGTCCTGTGGGAGCGATTACGGTCAACGACTTTGTGGCGTCCATTGACCAGGAAAAGTGTACGGGATGCGGTGCTTGCGCCGAAAAATGCCCGCGTAAGATTATTAAAAAAATTTAATACAAACAGGGTGAGTCAGATGCGTTTTGGCATTTGACTCACCCTGTTGATATATAGTTTTGTGGGCATATTCAGATGTTCTGTACCCAGATACGCATGTCGGTCTCGCCGCGATTGGCAAAGGCAAAATAGGGGATCAGCTTGGCTGTGAAGGGGGTTGCGGTTACGGTGTCGGAATAGAGCCCGTCAACCGTCTCGCGTACAGCGGGGCAGAGGAGGATCGGCAGACCAAGCGACTCGTCGGTTCCGAGCGTTGCCTCCTTACCCACCAGCTTGACCTCATACAGACGTTCTCCGTTGTCTACGCCCTCCAAGCACATGACAAAGGGACCCCAGGACAGTGCGATCATGCCGCGATCGGCACGTACGCGCGGATCGGCGTTGATGCGTCTGATCTCCAACGTAAGATCTAACGTAAAGACGTCGCCGTCACAGGCATCGACCATCGCATAGCCGCTTTGGATCGTCGGGAGGATGCGTACGCCGTTTCTTTGGAGCGAATAGGACTTGCACCATGCGGGAATACGGAAGCCGAGATGCCTGTCACCGCCCTGTAGCGTAAAGGTGATCTTGCCGTCATAAGGATATGCTGTCCGCTGTGTCAGGGTCAGTCCGTCAAGCTTGGCTTCGGACTCGGCGTATTGATTGACGTACACCGTGTCATCGGTGTATTGATACAGGAAGTCTCCGATAGACGGAATGAAGCGCACAATGTTGGGAGGACAGCAGGAGCAGGAGAAGACCTCAACACGCTGTGTGATGGAGAAATGGATCTTACGGCGGAAATCCTTGGCTTTCTGTCTTTCCTCAAGATCGATCTCCTGCGCATTTTCATAGAAGAATGACTTTCCGTCCAAAGAAATAGCCGACAAAAATCCGTTGTAGATGATGCGCTCGACGGTATCCGCATAGGAGGCGTTCAGCTCTAAATTTGCCATACGTCTTGCAAAAAGCGCCAATCCGAGTGCGGCGCAGGTCTCGGCATAAGCCGTCTCGTTGGGCAGGTGATAGCCTTCTTCAAAGGCTTCTCCGAAGTATACCGCACCCTTCACATCTTTAGGCATCTCAACCTCGTATTTTTGGGTAGAGCCAATGGAGCCCGTGATATACATTTTGTGGTTGACAATGTCGTTCCAAAGTCTGTCGCAAGCCGTCTTCAAGCCCTCGTCCTTTGTGCGCTCTGCAAGATCTGCCATGGCACAGTAGAGATAGACGGCACGTACCGAGTGGCCGATTGCCTCGGGCTGTTCACGAACGGGCAGGTGATCCTGCTCATAGGCGCGGTCTTGCGCACGAGCCCACCCTTGATTTTCTTTTTCCTGCTTTCCGCGCGCTTCTACGAAATGGATCGCAAGGTCGAGGTATTGACGGTCTCCCGTGTAATCATACAGCTTGACGAGTGCAAGCTCCAATTCCTCATGTCCCGGTGCCGTGAACGCCGCCGAGCGTTCCTCCACAAAGACCTTGCGGATCAGCGCAACGTAATCCTTCATCAAGGAGAGAAATTTTCCCTTTCCTGTTGCACGGTCATAGGCGATGGCACCCTCGATCAGATGTCCCGCGCAGTAAAGCTCATGATTGTTTCTGACGGTAAAGCGGTTTTCGGGCTCGAATCTTTCATAATAGCTGTTGAAATAGCCGTCTTCCATTCTGCCGCGCTCGATGTCATCTACCACCTCATCTACGATCGCCTCCAATTCAGGCTCGCGCTGCTTAAGCGTCAGATAGGCAACACCCTCGATCCATTTTGCAACGTCCGAGTCCCAAAAGATGTGCGGTCTGTTGGGGTCTCCTTCCTTCCAATTCAGCTTGAATGCCGCAAAGCGTCCTGTTTCGGCAAAGCGCTTGTAAACATTCCAAATGGTGGTTTTGCGGATCATATCCTGCTTTTCCTTCCAAAATCCGCCTGTGATGTTGATGTTTTCATAAGTAAGATTTTTGAGCTTCATTTTTTAAACTCCTTTTTGTTAAATATCAAATTTCTCTTGCATAACGACGCAAAATATGTTATACTGTTTCAAACGGATGTCTCCTGTGGCTTTATTATAGCACGGCAGGCGTGTGCATTCAACTCCAAAAATCGGTGAAAAGGAGAAAAAATCCGACATGAAAAACAGGAAAGCGAGTTATCAGTACGGGGGACGCTTTACCTCGCGATCGGAATGGATCCATCCTGAGCGGCTGGGAAGCTCTTATGAGCTGATCGTGGTCACCGAGGGCAGAGTATGGATCGAGGAGGAGGGGGTCGAATATGATCTCTCTCCGGGACAGATCTTGCTTCTGGAGCCAAACAAACGGCACCGTGGGGTGCGACCTACCTCCGAGCGAGTCTCCTTTTATTGGATCCATTTTGAAGATTTTGATTTTGAGGCGTGCGAATGCCTGCAAAAGTGCATGACGCTGACCGATTCCTATACCGTGACTCTGCTTTGCCGACAGCTTCTCTATTATCATCAGGCAGGGCATGAGGGGCAGGTGTTGGATGCCTTGCTGTGTGTGTTGCTTGCCGAATTGGAGTCGCAGGGGCGGCTGTCGCGCGGAGACATGAGTCGGCTTGCCGATCAGATCCGCGAGTGGATCCGCATCAACTCCGATCGTGACTTGAAGGTTGCCGACGTTTCGGAGCGGTTTGGCTACAATGTGGATTATCTTTCGCGCCTATATCGGAAATGTTATGGGCACGGACTGAAGGCGGAGATCGATGATATGAAGATGCGTGAGATCAAAAAATTGCTTTTGGAGAGTGATTTGACGTTGGAGGAGATCTGTTGCCGCACGGGAATGTCGGACTACAAGCTCTTTTTGAAATTTTTCAAGTACCATGAGGGAATCACGCCGTCGGAATTCCGACGCCTTTACAGCATGGTACATACGAACAACAGATAAAAAGGAAGAAACATGAAGGACTATTTAACACCCGAAATCATAGAGAATTTGCTGACATGGTATCGGAGCAATCGGCGCGATCTCCCTTGGCGGCGGACGAGTGATCCGTATCGGATCTGGATCTCGGAGATCATGCTTCAGCAAACGCGTGTGGAGGCAGTCAAGCCTTATTACGCACGGTTTTTAGAGTCTTGTCCCACGGTCAAGGAGCTGGCGGAGATCGAGAGTGAGCGTCTGATGAAGCTGTGGGAGGGGCTGGGCTATTACAGCCGTGCGCGGAATCTGCAAAAGGCGGCGCGCACCGTGATGAGCGAATACGGCGGAAGGATGCCCGATACCTATGAGGGGTTGCGTCGGCTATGCGGGATCGGAGATTATACCGCAGGGGCGATCGCCTCGATCGCGTACGGCATTCGTGTTCCAGCTGTGGACGGTAACGTTCTGCGCGTTCTGGCACGTCTGTGCGGCTCTTATGAGGACATTACACTTCCCGCTACCAAGACGGCTTGGAGGGATGCGCTGGCAGAGGTCGTACCTGCGGCGGCAGGCGATTTTACGCAAAGCCTGATCGAGCTGGGAGCAGTGGTATGTGTACCGAACGGTGAGGCAAGGTGTGCGGTCTGTCCGCTTGCCTCGCGGTGCGTTGCGGCGAGGGAGCATCTGACCGATGAGATCCCCGTGCGTTCCGCCAAAAAGCCTCGACGGATTGAAAAAAGGACGGTTCTGATGATTCGTGACGGCGCACGCACGGCACTTCGCAAGCGACCCGATACAGGGCTTTTGGCAGGGCTTTTTGAGTTGCCGAACGTCATGGGGCATCTGACCGAGGACGAGCTTCCTACCTATATCCGTTCTCTTGGCTTTGAGCCTTTGCGGATCCAACGTCTTGAGGACGCCAAGCATATTTTTACGCACATTGAGTGGCACATGATCGCATATGACGTGCGCATCACGCCCGAATTCGACGGTTATCACGGCAGCTCGGGAATGTTACTTGTGGGAAATGACGATCTGCACGCGCATTACGCAATTCCGTCGGCATTTGCGGCGTATAAAAAGTATTTGTAAGATCGGTCGGAGAATCTGCAAACATGTCGGAGAATATGTAAAAGTGGCAGAGAATAACCCTTGATTTTTGCACATGGGTGTGTTATAATGACGTTGACGGCGCAACAAAACAGATGCGTCCAACGATCATGGTGGATTCCGCTTGTCCGACAGCACGGTTTTAGCTGATTTTTGAGAGGTGAGGGCTTTATGAAGCATATTTTTATCATTAACCCCGCGGCGGGAAAGGAAAACGCATACGAAACCATACGCGAGGCGGTGCAGTCATCGGGAAAAAGTGCTGACTGCGAGCTTTATCTGACGCAGTCCCCCGGAGATGCAACGGCCTACATCCGCGAATATTGCAACAGCCATTCCGAGCCGGTTCGCTTTTATGCCTGCGGCGGCGACGGTACACTCAATGAGACCGTCAACGGCGTTGTTGGCTTTGCACACGCATCGCTTGGATGCTATCCTTGCGGCTCGGGCAATGATTTTGTCAAATATTACGGTGGAAAGGAAGCTTTTCTGGATATTCATGCGCTCCTGGACGCCAAGGAGGAGTACATCGACCTGATCCGCGTGGGGGAGCGTTATTCGCTCAATGCCGTGCATTTCGGCTTCGATTCCTGTGTGGCAAAGATCATGACAAGCGTGCGCCGCAAAAAGATCATCGGAGGCAAGAACGCTTATACCACGGGAGTGGTTGTGGGGCTCTTCAAGGCGATGAAGAATCCGTGTAAGATCACGGTTGACGGCGAGCTGATCAATCCCTTGGGGACTATCCTGCTTTGCACGGTCGCAAACGGACAGTACGTGGGCGGCTCCTACCGTTGCGCGCCGCGCTCGCTGGACAACGACGGGCTTTTGGAGGTCTGCAGTGTACGTCCTGTGTCACATATCAAATTTTTGTCACTGATGAATGACTACGCGAAGGGAACGCACATCGGGAATCCCAAATTTGACGGGATCGTCACCTACCGACGCGGAAAACGCGTGACGGTGGAGGCTCCCGAGGGCTTTGTCTATTGCTTTGACGGCGAGCCTGTTACGCAAAGTCGGTTCACTGCCGAGGTCGTACCGCATGCGATCCGCTTCGCCGTTCCTGCGTCGGCACGCCCCTTGCTTGGTGAGGAGCATCAACCGATATACGAAAAAGTGCGCGACGCACAGCCCGAAAAAGAGACCGTCTGCGTCTGATCGAATATGAATCAAACAGAAAACATCGAAAGAGAAGCACTTTCCGAGGCGATGGCTCGCTGTGACAGTGCGTCAATTGCACAGCTGTTAGAGGAAATCCGCGCGGCGTGGTATGAGGAAGTTCGGCTTTTGCACGCGGACGCGGTACGCATCACAAAGGGGCTTCCAAAGCCGCGTGGGATCTTTGTGGGAGATGCCGAGCGGATTCCGACCTACAGGCTGATCTGCCGTTTGTTGATTTTGGTTGAGGAACGGAAGCGACGCATACATGAGCTTGATTTTCGTCTGTTGCGCTTGGAGGATCGGTTTTTCGCGTTGCGAGGAGAGGAGCTTCGTGCGGAGCTGATGCTGGAGTCCGCAACCGAGGCACTTGCAACGCCGTTTGGGGATCAATTTTTTGCACAGGTCGAAAAAAACGCGACCCTGCATGCGTCATACACCGCATTTTTGGAGAAGACCGAAGGGGTTGTGACAAGGCTGTTGCCTGCGTTTTGCAACCGCGCCATGACGGCGGCGGATCTTGAACATGACGGCGCAGCGTGTGATCCGTTTGCCGTGTCGCGACTTTTGGGCGAGCTTTGTGCCGCGCTTGCGGCAGTAGAACATACAGAGTAATATGAACCGAAAGGAATTGTTGCGCGTGAGAGACTTGCGCGTCAACAGGGGATTTGAATATGTCAAAATATTTGCTGGCGCTTGATCAAGGAACAACAAGCTCACGGTGTATCATTTTTGACCGTCACGGCAATATCGTCTCGAAGATTCAGCGTGAGTTTATGCAGATCTTTCCACAGGACGGCTGGGTGGAGCATGACGCCACCGAGATATGGGCATCTCAAATGGGCGTTGCGGTTGAGGCAATGCTTGCCGTTGGGGCATCGGCGTCTGATATTGCCGCCATCGGCATTACCAATCAGCGCGAGACCGTTGTGGTTTGGGAAAGGGATACGGGCAAGCCGATCTGCAACGCCATTGTATGGCAATGTCGGCGCACTGCCGCGTATTGTGACAGTCTCAAGGAGGCGGGCGTAGAGGAAGAGATCCGTGCGCGTACGGGGCTTTTGCTCGACCCCTATTTCTCGGCAACCAAGCTGCGTTGGATTCTGGATCACGTTGATGGAGCGCGGGAGCGCGCCGCGCGCGGTGAATTGCTGTTCGGAACCATCGATTCCTGGCTGATCTATCGTCTCACGGGCGGTAAGGTGCATGCCACCGATCCTTCCAATGCCGCACGTACGATGCTCTTTAACATTCATACGCTGTCGTGGGATGACGAGCTGCTGCGGCTGTTTGATATTCCGCGTGCGATGCTGCCAAAGGTGCTTCCGTCCTCGGGCGTGTTCGGATATACCGATCCGAGCCTGTTCGGAGGCAGTATTCCGATCGCAGGCGTTGCAGGAGACCAACAGGCGGCGCTCTTCGGTCAATGCTGCTTTGAAGCGGGAGACGTCAAAAATACATACGGTACGGGCGGCTTCCTGTTGATGAATACGGGAAAGACACCTGTTTCGGTAGGCGGCGGACTTTTGTCCACGGTGGGCTGGCAGATCGGCAAGGAGGTCTCTTATGTGACCGAGGGGTCGGTGTTCGTTTGCGGAGCCGTGATCCAGTGGCTGCGTGACGGTCTTGGATTGGTCAAAAACGCCGCCGACAGCGAGCGCATGGCTACCAAGGTTTCTGACAGCGCGGGGGTCTATCTGGTTCCCGCATTCGTGGGGCTGGGGGCTCCTTATTGGGATGCTTATGCGCGTGGCGGAATTCAGGGCTTGACGCGCGGAACCACCAAGTATCACATTGTACGTGCGGCTTTGGAGAGCATGGCGTATCAGACCGCCGACGTGTTGCAAGCCATGCAGAGCGAGACGGGCGTCCGTCTTTCGGCTTTGCGCGTGGACGGCGGAGCCTCTGCAAACAATTTCCTGTTGCAGTTCCAATCCGACGTATTGGGGCTTTCCCTGATGCGTCCTGCCTGCGTGGAGACCACCGCATGGGGCGCGGCAACGCTTGCGGGTCTTGCGGTGGGAGAGTATTCCGACACGGCAGAGTTGCGCCGTGAGTGGCAGATCGACCGTGAATTCACCTCGCGTATGTCAAATGAGGTGCGTGAGGATCTGCTTCGCGGCTGGCGTCGCGCGGTAGAGCGCACCATGGGCTGGGCGAAGGAATAAAAGAGAATAAATTATGAAAGGGAGTGAGCAGTAAATGCGTGTTGCATTTGTCTCACTCCCATTTCTCATCCGCAAAAGAGAAGCAACGCAAGCCACAGAATCAGGTCATGATCCTGACCGTTACTTGATAGCAGAATGATCAAGCCGATCAGAAGCAGCTCGTCAAAGCCGATCCCGTGAGAAAAGGGAAATGCGTGCCCAAGATTGCCGAACAAGCCCTGCAGGGGTTGTAACAGCGCGGTGGGGAGGGCTGACGAGTGCGCTGACGGATGCGAGGAATCCTCTTTTGCGGTGCGTGTCGATTCGCAGTCGCGCTTTTCCTCCACTTCCTTTTCTGTCTGACAGGTGTCATTCTGTGGGGGATTTGCTGTGTTTCCGCCCTCTTGCATTTCATATGCACTTGCGTGATGCGGTATGCCGTCCTCTGTGCGCGGTGGGTTTTGCGGTGTCGATTTGGGCGGTGGAAGCAGGATCGGGCGCGGAGAGGGCATCCCGTAGGATGGGGTATTATGTGATGACGGCGGATCGTTGAGCGGTGTAGGCTTTGCCACGTCGATACGGTGCGATGTTCCCATTGCCTCGGAGATCTGACTCGATTCGGAAAACGCACATCCGCTGTAGTTTTCGGGAACCCGAATGGGGGCTCCTTTGGAGGAATGATATCTGGAATACATGCGTTTTCTCCTTATTTCAGATGCTCAAGGATCGAGCCGAGCTTGGCGATCCGCACAATGGTATCGACCGCTTCACGACGCTCGGATGACAGAAAGGGCTTGAGCGCAAGTAACAGATTGTTGCGTTGATCCTGTGGAGAGACCTTTCCGTGATGCTCGGATCCCCCCTGCTTGGGTGAGGGCATGGACGCCATCAGCGGCTTCATCACCGAGAGGATCTGCGGCAGCTTTTCGAGCATAGATGGGTCGGAAAGCAATGCCGAAAGACCGTCACCACCCATCAAGGGCGAGGGACTTGCCGCGGTTGGGATCGCGTTTGCACTTTGCGTTGGCAATGGGGGGCTTTCGTCGAAAGGCGAGACGGACGGTGCGCGGTCACTTTCCGTGCTTGACGCGGCAGATATTGAGGAGATGATACTGCCTACCTTTTTCATCATGTCGGGGTTGGAGAGCAGTCCACTCAACATCTCCGAAAAAGCGGCATTGTTACCCCCCCCTGTGGTTGGAGCGTCACTCATAGCGATCGTTTCCTCCTTTCATTGGGGTTGGAGACAGGTCATCGGCTTTGGTGCCGATTTTGTTTGTAGGTATCATATACTTGGTTCAGCTGTGCAAGATCCTGCTCCGTGGCACTTCCGAGCGCCTGACGAATCGACGCAATGTTTTGCGGATTCAGCCCAAGAGCTGCAGGGTCGATCCCTGTTTCGGCGGCGATCTTCTGTATCAGCTCGGCAAGTTGACGGTCGTTCATGGTCAAAAGACGGGAAAGCATTTTTTGATCGATTTGCATGGTGGGTTCTCCTTTCGTCCTGCGAGAGTATCTCAAGAGCAGTATATGAAAAAACAGCCGTAAGGTTCCGCGCAAAAAAATACAGCTTTTTTGCGCGACGGGTAGACAAAACGGCTTTTGAGTGATATAATATGTGTGTTGATATTGACAGCGAAACAGGAGTACAAATGGATTTTTTGATTTTTTCGGATTCGCACGGACGCTTCGATCGGATCGGGGAGGTGCTGAACCGACAGGTCACACGTCCCAACGCAGTCTTTTTTTGCGGAGACGGTCTGCGTGACGTGTCGGACGCGGAGCTTGGAGGCATTCGGCTTTATACCGTGCAGGGAAACTGTGATTGGTTTTCTCCCTTCGGTGCGCAGACCGAGGAGCATATTCCCGTAAACGGACATCTGATCCTTTTGACACATGGGCATTTGTATGGCGTCAAAAGCGGAGTCGGTGCCTTGGCGGCTCATGCGGCAAGAGTAGGTGCGGACATCGTGCTGTTTGGTCATACGCATCTGCCTTTTCTGCAAACGCTTGCGGCGGGCGAGGAGGTTGGCGGTGTACGTCTGACAAGACCGCTCTATCTGTTCAATCCGGGCAGCATCGGCATGGACGGCTCATTTGGCACGTTGATGCTGAATGGAAGAGACCTGCTGTTTTCTCACGGAAATCTGTCATGAAAAAAGCAGAAAGCCCCTCGTCTCTTGAGGAGCTTTCCTGAACGGTATTCGATTGCTTAGACCGTTTCCACTACGGTCTCTTCGGTGCCGACACCCTCTGCCTCTGCCTCGGCTACTGCTGCCTCGTAAGCGGCGATCACAGCCGACTCAAGCATCCCACGGAACTGCGCGTTGATGGGATGTACGATATCACGGTAGCTTTCATCAGGGTTCTTGCGGCTGGGCATCACAATGAAAAATTTGTCGCGTGCGTAGATGACCTTGATGTCATGCACGGCAAGCTGACCGTCAAACGTGACGGATACGATTGCTTTCATTGGGCCTTCGTCAAACAGCTTTCTGACTTTGATATCTGTAATTTGCATACCATTTCCTCCATTCGGTGATTTTACGTTCATTGTATGACATATATATTATAAAATCTTTTTGTGACGATTATTCAATGAGAACAAGATATTTCTGTGAATTTATTCGTGAGATGTAAATAAATTCTGTCAAAAAAGTCGGTTTTTCGACACATTTTTAAGCTTTGATTCATATTTCGCCTGAAAACGGCGAAAAAGAGAAGGGAGACGGGAGATGTCCGTTACGAATACACATTACGGCGCGGAAGAGATCGCGCGGATGCTTCGGGATTGCCGCAAGCTGTTTTTCATCGGAATCGGTGGGATCAGTATGTCGGCTTTGGCGCGGCTTTCACAGCGTGAGGGATATACCGTGGGTGGCTCGGATCGCGGTGACGGAGCCCTGCAGGATGAATTGCGGCGTGAGGGAATCACGGTTTACCGCGAGCATGATGCGGCGCACGTCAAGGGGTATGATGCAGTGATCTATACGGTTGCCATTTCGGAGGACAATCCCGAATATCTCGCGGCGCGTGCGGCAGGACTTCCGTTGCTCTCCCGTGCCGATTACCTCGGATATCTGCTTTCGCGCTTTGAGGCTCGTATCGGTATCGCAGGCATGCATGGAAAAAGCTCCTGTACGGCGATGTGCGCAAGCATTTTTCTGGGGGCGGGTGACCCCACCGTGCTATGCGGTGCAGAGCTGCCTTTCCTTGGGAATCGCACCTATCGCATCGGAAATCTGCGCGATCACGCTGTGTTTGAGGCGTGTGAATATATGGACTCCTTCCTTGATTTTACTCCGACCTTGGCGGTGGTGCTGAATATCGGGATGGATCACGTGGACTATTTTCATAGCATGGAGCAGATCCGTGCGTCATTTCTTGCATATGCTCGCAAAACAGGGGAGAACGGTTGTCTGTTGTACAATGCCGACGATCCCGAGAGCCGTTGCGCCTTTGCGAAATTTGACGGGAGGGCATATACCTTTTCAATCGATTCTCCCGCAAACTTTCAGGCGCGAAATATCACACAGGCGCGCGGCGGTGTGACCAAATTTGATTTTTGCTTTGGGGAAGAGATGCTTTGCCGCATCACCCTGCAGGTGCCGGGACGGCACAGTGTCTATAATGCGTTGGCGGCGGCAGGAGCGGCGGTGCTGTGCGGGATCGATCCGAAACAGATCGTCAGCGGTCTTGCCTCCTTTACGGGGGCTCGGCGACGTATGGAACGAAAGGGAACACTGGCGAGCGGAGCGGTTGTCTATGACGATTACGGTCACCATCCCGACGAGATCCGCGCCACCCTTGCAGGTGCGAGAGAGCTTGGCTTTGACCGTGTTCTTTGCGTTTATCAGCCGCACACCTACAGCCGAACGGCAGGACTTTTTGACGAGTTTCTGCACGCGTTTGACGATGCTGACCGTGTGTATTTTGCCGATATTTATGCCGCAAGAGAGCAGAATATTTACGGCGTGACCTCCAAAACACTTGCGGATCACATGGGAGAACGTGCCGTTTATTGCGGTTCCTTTGCCTCAGTTGCCGAGACGATCCAACGGGAAGCACGCGAGGGAGACCTTGTGATCGTGATGGGGGCAGGCGATATTTTCCACGTGTTTGATCTGCTGGATTTTTGAAGAAAAGTGAAAAAAAGTGTCGAATTGATGAAATCCGACACTTTTTTAATGCTTTTACAGCTGAATTTTAGAATAAAACTAAATCTTATTATAAAATTACACGATTTGGAAGATGAAAAACTTGAGATAATCGGTCTCGGGGACGTTCCAAAGGATCGGGTGATCGGGGCTTTGCTGACGCGCCTCGATCTGTCGGAGTCCCACACCCGCATCCTCGGCGGCATTGTGCAGCATCTGCTTGAAGTAGGTCTCTGTCATAAAGTGCGAGCAGGAGCAGGTGGCAAGATACCCGCCGCGCGGCAAGAGCTTCATTGCCTTTTGGTTGATCTCACGGTATCCCCTGATGGCGTTTTTGAGTGTGTCACGGCTCTTGGTAAAGGCGGGGGGATCGAGAATGATAAAGTCATAATCACGGCGATTTTCGTTTGCCATAGCGGTCAGAAGATCAAACACATCGGCACAAACAAAATCCATGACTCCGTCCAGCCCGTTCCTTTGCGCATTGGCTTTCGCAAGCGCGATGGCATCGGCGGAGATATCGACAGAGGTCACGTGTGCGGCACCTCCTGCGGCGGCGTTGAGCCCAAACGAGCCGGTATGCGTAAAGCAATCAAGCACACGACGCCCTTTTGCGATCTTGCGGATCGCGGCACGGTTGTACTTCTGATCCAGGAAAAAGCCGGTTTTCTGTCCGTTGATATAGTCCACCTCATAGGTAATGCCGTTTTCGGTGATCTCGGTGACTCCCGAGGGATCGGTTGACAGCCCCTCGCCTTGCCAAAAGGCGGTGTATTGCTCCATGCCCTCAAGAGCGCGGATGGCAACGTCGTTTCTCTCATACAGGGCGTCGATCTTCTGCCCGAATTCCTCACGCAAGAGACGAACCATGATCGCGTAGAGGCGTTCCTTGATGCATTCTATGCCAAGAGACAGCACCTGCGTCACAAGAACACCGTTGAAACGGTCAACCGTCAGCCCGGGGAAGGCGTCGGCTTCACCGAAAATCAAGCGGCAGCATGAGAAATCCTCGTCACCCATCACGGTGCGTCGGTAGTCAAGCGCCCAACGAAGCTTGCGCTCCCAAAAGGCGTCGTCAAAGCGGTCGTTGGCATTTTTGGAGACGATACGCACGCGGATCTTGGAGCGTTCATTGTAAAAGCCGGTGCCAAGGTATTTGTCCTTTTGAGAGTACACGTCGGCAAGGGAGCCGTTCTCGGGAATGTCGGAGAGCGAGAGGATCTCATCGGCGTAGACCCAAACGTGTCCGCCGCGCAGCATTTTTTCGCCCTTTTCGGTGATGGTGATCTTGGGAAAGCTTCGTGCCATGGGAGTGATTTCCTTTCTGTATGTGGCGTTTTGTCCTTTTTCAAGTAAGGGAAAGGCTTCATATTGCCTATATTATAGCACAAAAAACGCCAACGTGTTGCGTTTTTACGATTTTTTTACATCTTTCGCAAGGTGTGCGGCGGATGCTCGGGACTCGACCGAATGGGATCCTGTTTTGCGCGAGCTTTCTCTATTCACAGAAAATTAACATGAGAAATTCGACAGAAGTCTTGCATTTGCGAGCAAAACAGGATACAATATTTAAGATAAAGAGAGTATAATATTTATTGTTTTTATCAAACCCAAAGACAAGGAACTTCAAAGGATATATACTATGTTAGAATTTCAAAAAGTATCTTATCAAACCGAGGATGGCAAGGTGATTCTTCACGATGTCAGCCTGAAAATAAATGATCGCTTTGTGGCGGTGACGGGTCCTAACGGAAGCGGAAAATCGACCCTTGCAAAGCTGATCGCCGGTATTTACACACCCACGTCTGGCAAAATTCTGCTTGACGGTGAGGATATTACCAATCTTTCTATCACCGAGCGCGCCCAAAAGGGTGTCAGCTTCGCGTTCCAACAGCCCGTGCGCTTCAAGGGGATCACGGTCAAGGATCTGATCTCAATGGCAGCAGGGCGGAAGGTCTCGGTTTCCGAGGCTTGCACCTTTCTTGCTGAGGTGGGTTTGTGTGCAAAGGATTATATCAACCGTGAGGTGGACGGCTCGCTCTCGGGCGGTGAGCTCAAGCGCATTGAGATTGCCATGATCAACGTACGGGGTACCAAATTGTCGGTATTTGACGAGCCGGAGGCGGGAATCGACCTGTGGAGCTTCAACAATCTGATTAAGGTGTTCCGTAGCATGTATGAACGCACACG
>JAZOPW010000288.1:0-3180 GCA_045655785.1 Eubacteriales bacterium | reverse complement strand
ATCAATTCTCCCAAGCAGTTGGGAGAGGTTCTGTTTGACACATTGGGGCTTCCGCATGCCAAAAAGACCAAAACGGGATACTCGACCAACGCCGAGATTCTGGAGAAATTGCGCCCGTATCATGAGATCATAGAAGATATTTTGGACTACCGTCAGGTCACAAAGCTGAAAAGCACCTATGCCGACGGGCTTTTGAAGGTTGCCGACGCCGACGGACGCGTGCATACCAATTTCAAGCAGACGGGAACCGCCACGGGGCGGCTTTCGTCCACCGAGCCCAATCTGCAGAATATACCTGTGCGCACCGAATTGGGGCGTGAATTGCGTCGCTTCTTCCTGCCTGCCGACCCCGATTACGTGATCGTGGACGCCGACTATTCGCAGATCGAGCTGCGTCTTTTGGCGCATATTTCAAAGGATGCAAGCATGGTGTCCGCCTTCCTTGACGGTGCCGATATTCATACGTCCACCGCCGCCACCGTGTTTGGCGTTGACCGAGATGCCGTTACCTCCGAGATGCGCAAAAAGGCAAAGGCGGTCAACTTCGGTATCCTTTACGGCATCGGCGCGTTTTCACTTTCCGATGACATCGGTGTGTCTCGCGCACAGGCGCAGGAGTTTATCGACCGTTATCTTGCAAGCTATCCCGGTATTGACGCATATTTGAAAAACATCATCCAAACTGCCTATGAGGACGGTTACGTGACCACGCTCTTTGGTCGCCGCCGTTACATTCCCGAGCTTGCGGGAACAAACAAGATGCAACAAAAGTTTGGAGAGCGCGTGGCAATGAACAGCCCGATTCAGGGAACCGCTGCCGACGTCATTAAGCTTGCCATGGTGCGAGCGCACCGCATGCTGTTGGAAAGCGGGATCGATGCGCGTCTGATTTTGCAGGTACACGATGAGCTTCTGATCGAAGCGCATCGCGACTGTGCAGAGCAAGCCAAAGCGATCCTGCAGGAGGCAATGGAGCAAGCCGTTTCCTATTCGGTGCCGCTTGACGTGGATATTCACGTTGGGAACACGTGGTATGAGGCGAAATAAATAACAGTAGAGAAGTAAATCAAAAACGAACCGAACAGAGTCCCTTATCGCAGTTCTCTGTTCGGTTCGTTTTTTGTGATCACCGCTGATTGTAGCGGTTGAAGAGCTCGTCGTAGTTTTCCTTGATTTCTTTGTTGGTGGCATTGGTGAAGTCGATTTCATAGTTGAATGCGCCGTTGTATCCGCTTTTTTCAAATGCTTCTATCAGCTTCATCCAATCGATTTTACCTTGTCCGGGCATCCAATGTCTTTCGTTTACGTAATCGTGATCGGAAATGTGTGTGGTGATGGCACGTGAACCGATTGCCGCGACCTCTTCGTGAGAGGAATTTTGCAGAAAATGGTTGACGTCAATGCAAACACGGACACCCGGGACAGCATCTATGATCGCGTTGGTCTCTTCGGCGGTGTGAAGCAGACAGGTACGAGGCAGGGTCTCGACGGCAAGGGGCGTTTTGGTTGCTGTGACCAATTCCCTAAGGGATTGCTTCAGGGCGTCTATGTGTGCGGTGCGATCCTGATTCTCAATGGGCTCATAGCTTCCGTGGATCACGTAGCAAACAGGAGAGAACGGATCCAGAATGGGGAAGATTTCCTTTAGCTTTGCCACAGCATTTTGACGTACCGCTTCATCGGGAGACGAAAAATCCCAGGCTTTGCCAAAGGATATATGTACTCCATTGAGCATCAATCCACAGGCTTGAATGGCTTTTGCACGATCGGCGGCAAGCTTTTTGATCAGATCCATTTCTTCATCGGGATATTTGCGGTGACCGCACAGATCCAGGTCTACTGCCTCAAATCCGTTTTCCTTGACGTCCTTCAATTCTGCTTCAAAATTCTCCAAGATATAGCCGACAGAGCGGCTCAATTTCAGTTTATACATAGCCATTTCCTCAATTTTATTTTTATTCTTGAGATTTCATCATGTTCAATACTTCGTAGATGCCGCGGACGGGGATGATATTGACCCCTGGGCAATCAAGCTTGCGCTTTTCGACGTTGCGGAAGGGGACAATGGCAGTGGTGAATCCGAGACGTGCGGCTTCCTTGACGCGTTGCTCCAAATTGGAGACGGCACGGCATTCACCCGCAAGCCCCAGCTCGCCCACAGCGATCAGATCATCGGGGATGATGCGGTCGGTCATCGAGGAAATCAGAGCCATTGCGACCGAAAGGTCGGAGGCAGGCTCGTCCAGATGTAATCCGCCGATGACGTTGAGGTAAACGTCATGTTGATAAAATTTCAGTCCCAAACGCTTTTCCAACACCGCAATGATCAAACACATACGGTTGTAGTCGATTCCGTTTGTGGTGCGGCGAGGAGCAGGGAAGGCGGTGGGGGTGACAAGTGCCTGAATCTCTGCGATCAAGGGGCGTGTTCCTTCCAATGTGCAGACCGCGCAGTTGCCCGAAATATTCTTGGGTCTGCCTGCAAGCAGCATTTCGGAGGGGTTTTCTACCTCCAAAAGCCCTTTGTCGGTCATTTCAAACACGCCAATCTCATTGGTTGATCCATAACGGTTTTTGATGGCGCGGATGATGCGATAGGCTTGCTGTCTCTCACCCTCGAAATAGAGCACCGCGTCAACCATATGCTCCAGCACCTTGGGACCTGCAATACTGCCTTCCTTGTTGACGTGTCCCACCATGATCACCGACATTCCGTTGGATTTTGCCTTGTTGATAAAGGAGAGCGCAGTCTCCTTGACCTGCGTGATGCTGCCGGGCGTTGAGTTCACCGCCGCCGAATAGATCGTTTGGATCGAATCGACGATCATCACGTCTGGCTTGATTTTTTCGGTTTCCTTCAGAATGTTTTCGATGTTGGTCTCGGTCAGGATAAAGAGATTGTTTCCCGTGATGCCGAGATGCTTGGCGCGGAGCTTGAGCTGACCGCCCGATTCCTCGCCCGAGATATAGAGCACCTTGCGGGATGCGCCGAGCGCGTCGCAGATCTGCATGAGAAGCGTGGATTTTCCGATTCCGGGCTCACCCGAGAGCAGAACGACCGAGCCGTGCACCAAGCCGCCGCCAAGCACGCGGTCAAGCTCGCCGAGTCCCGTGTTCTGACGCATATAATCGGGGATCTCCAATTCCGAAAATCCGACCGCGCGTCCCTCGCCCGTCGGG
>JAZOPW010000287.1:0-5322 GCA_045655785.1 Eubacteriales bacterium | reverse complement strand
GGTAGGGCAATTACCGCAAGTGGCGGATTTTTCGACGAGCCTATAGGCTCAGCGTGTGGAATGCCCCAAGGGGGCTATCGCAAGCCACCAGCACGGCTGGTGGTCATGACTGCCGCCGATCGGCAGCATATTACAAATGCTTTTTATTGAACACGGGGATGCTTGCAGCAAAGCACACAAGACTCGCCAGAGCCGTTATCACAATGGCAACGGTATAGTCCTTCGCCTGTGCCACTCCGTAAATCAAGGAATTCCCGTCCGCCAACAGGGTCGGCAGATATTGCCGGAGCTTGGGAAGAAGTCCCGCAACGTATGATGCCAGCACAACGCCTCCTGTTCCGATCAGCACACCCGTATTGGTACTCGAAATCGTGGAAAACAGCGTCATCAGGGAAATGACAAACACCCCAAAAAACCACCAGCATACAACCGAAAGCACAAGATTTTTTGCGATCGAATTGTCCCAAAAATAGGCGTTGTAAGCATAGGTGATTCCAAAGCAGAGCCAATAGCCGACCGTCCAAAGTGCAAACAGAACAGCCGCCTTGGAGATCACGACCTTGAACCGCTCCAAGCCCTTTGTCAAGGACAGCACCAGAGTACCCGAGCTGAATTCTTTGGTAAAGATCGACGCCTGAAGTAGCACGAAAGCGATCAATGCAATCGGCATATTCTTAAAGAACTGCACCCAGGAGTCCATTGCGGTGACGTTCACGTCTGTAACAATCATGCCGCTCTCTGCAAGTGAGTCTGCCATGATCTCAAATAACCAAGGCGTCAGCTTCGCAATGGCAGGATTCATAATGCCAAACAGAACAAACAAGGCTCCCACGATCAGCAATCGTCCCGATCGGATCTGCTCCATCATTTCTTTTTTTATAAAGGCAAGCAAGGCACTCATTTCTCGGTCACCTCCATAAAAAGATCCTCAAGGCTCGGCTCCAACCGCTCCAACTTCAAAAGTGAGATCCGATGATCCGCCACAAAGCGCAAAACGTCCGATGCCGAGACCTTGCTTTCGCAGAAAACGGTCTTGCTTCTGTCAACCCTCTTCATATCGGGGAAGGCATTCAGAAGAAGCGGAATTTCCGATTCATTTTCAAGCTCCAAGCCGTATTCCTTACCACGGTATCGCGTTTTAATCTCGGAAAGCCTTCCCTGAATCTCGGCTACACCGTCATTCAGAAACGCCACGTCGGTGCAAACACGCTCGACGTCCGAGAGAATATGCGTCGAAAACAGCACCGTCGTTTGTTCTCTGACCGCCAGCAGAATATCGAGGATCTCCTTTCTGCCCACAGGATCAAGAGCCGACGTAGGCTCGTCACAAATGAGCAGCTTGGGACGATTCAAGAGTGCCTGCGCGATCCCCAGGCGTTGCTTCATCCCGCGAGAAAAGCCCTTGATACGGTGCTTTTCGTCGGCAAGTCCCACAAGCGACAGCAGCTCCTTCGTACGTGCATCATTCTCCGCACGTCTCATTCCGGTGATCTCACCGCAAAAGCGAAGATATTCTGCCGCCGTCATAAACGAATAAAATTCGGGGACGTCGGGAAGATACCCAATATCGCGGTTGGTAGCGGTCTGTCCGTAAACGACCCGCTCACCGTTGACCCTGATCTCACCCGAATCCGCTTGCGCCAGCCCCAGCACCGTTTTCATTGTGGTGGTCTTCCCCGCACCGTTTTTGCCGATAAACCCGAAAATACTATGCTCCGGCACCGACAAATTCAGTCCACGCAAAACCTCTTTGTCCCCAAATCGCTTATAGAGATCTGTAATGCTCAGCATCTCCATCAGGAATCCTCCTTCCCAAGAAGGAAGTACAGGATCGGACCGATAAAGGTATTCATCAAAACAAGCGTCACCACGATCCAAAGCACACGTGTGCCTCTTTTATAGGTCGCGTGTGTGAGAATGTGATATAACGTATATCCAACCACCGCAAGCTCGGCGATGATCAGCGGAATCAAAAACGGAAGAAGCTCCCTGATTTCATCCATTGTTTTTTCCCTCCTTTTCTGCATACACCTCAACGCACAATCCCTTATGTCCGCACTTGGGACAGGTCAGACGGCGCATTTTCGGCGTGTGGTATGCCCAAAACGCTTCCTTGAGTCGAGGACGAAAGACCTCATGGCATTGAGGGCAGATATAGGCGACGTGATTGAAATAATAGATCGAAATCCAGATTCCCCACGGAATTGCGATGCAAGCCCATACCGCAAACAGCCACCAAAGACCGTTTGTGATCCACAGGACGATCGATGCCCATTGCAAAGCGGTTACGGGAATTCCCGTAAACACCATCGTCCGGCGCATTTTGTTCAATTTGTTTTTCTGCTTCATAACGTGTGCTATATCACCGATCGATTCAACCGAGAAATTTTCAATCTCCTTCAGCTCCCGCTTGATGCCCTCGAGCAGCTCCAGCTTCTTCTGACTCTCGGACAGCTCTTCACGGATCACCTGCTCCTGTTGCTCAAGCAAGACCGAAATGATGCTTTCGGGCTTTTCCTCCGCAAACAGCGCAGAAATGCTGTTGATCGGCAGTCCCGCCTCGCGCAGAAAGCAGATGATGCGCATCCGCCCGAGATCCGTCTCCGTATAGAGTCTGCGACCGCCCTCACTCAACTCGCTCGGCACCAGAATCCCGCGGTCATCATAGTATTGCACGGTCCTCACCGATACGCCACAGAGCTTTGCAATTTCTCCCGTCGTGTAAAAATTTGAACATTCGTTCAAACGTGACATAGCTTATCACCTCCTTGCCCCTATTATACAGCATGACGCAACGTCACAAGCAATACCTCACGCAAGGGGATTTTTTTGAAAAAACTCATTTTTTACTTTTTATGGATTGATTCTGCGTTTCTTCCTCTTTTGAATGAAATAATTGACGCCATAAAATGCAAGGATATAGACAAAGAAAAGCAAGATCACGCCAAGCGGATACAGCACGGGATTTCCGCCAACCAAGGTATAGAGAATCTCATAGGGGGTTCCGTCCCCGCGCACCAAAAACATATAGTTATAGTCCAACAGCCAATTTGCGATCTGCGCACAAACGGCAAAGCCGAGCAAAACCGAACAGGTAATGGGAATATTCCTTTTTTGCATGCTTGCCATTCCCGTGATCCCGATGTACAGCGATGAAAAGCCTGAAATTGAGTGGGTAATTCCCGAAACGACATTATCAAAGCAGAGAACGGGATAAGATCCGTAATTGTTACCCGCACCGTAGGTTCCGAGAACAGCACCCAAAATTCCGAAAATCAACACAAAATCCAACGCCGCCTGCTTGATGCGACCCTTGGAAAAAGCGGCAAGCGGAATCGCAATCAGCAGGATACTGCACATAAACAACGGCAACTCATAGAGCCATGCCCACGGATCCTTTGATCTTAAGCACACGATCACGATCTTAAACAGCTCAAAGGAATCGATCAAGATAGCCGAAATGATCAGCACGCGATTCTTTTCGGAATCGCTTTTGTTTCGATTCTTCCGTCCAAAAAGCACAGCAAGTGCGACCATAACCGCCATCAGACACGAAACAAACAAAAGGTGTTGCCACGATAAAAAGCCCTCAGGCTCTCGGGTATATCCATCCCAACCAAAAAATTCTTTCATAAGCATCTCCAATTGAAATCATCGATTTTATCGGTCTAAACCATATCAAAGAATCAAAAGCGACTTGACAGACCGCAACAGGAAATTTCCCTGCCGACAGTCCGTATGAAGCCTTCCCTCTCCGACCCTCAACCGCTCCAGGTGGAGGACGAGTATTCGATCCCGTTCTTTTTACAAAATTCCCAAAAGATCGGATCGTTAAAGTTTTTTCCAAAAGCAGCCTCGATCATCTTCTCAAGCGACCCCTTGTATTCTTTTTTCAAAGCCTCGACCAGCTTTCGGGAATTATCCTTGTCCAAATAATAGGTCTTCTCAAAATCACCGCCACCGAATTCGGACACTCCGTAATCCTCGTACCCGATACTGATCGCGCCCGACTTTCTCGTCACCCAAAAGCCGCTTGTTCCTTCGCGCATAAAAGCCTCCTCAAAACATATTATGTTTTTTATGATATTTTATGATATTTTATGATATTTTACGATATTTTACATTTTATTGATTTCTGTTTTTCGTCAAATTTATTATAGCATAGACAGAGTGGGAAGTCAAGAAAATGATCGTATTTTACGGTATCAAATGAATTTTTTATCGTTTTTTATCTTTTAATGTCAAAAGCATCGCCAATACACGGATATGATGGTATTTTCTCTGTCTCAGAAAAAATGAAACGGATTTTTTGTAGCACGTCCAAAAAAGAAAAAGTACTGCAGTTCAATTTGCAATACTTTTCTTTTTGAGGTGTGTTGGTAAAAAACATACCATTCAAAAATGTTTATGTATTTCGATACTTGTAAACTGTTTCCTGAATCTTATCCGCCAATACAGCTTTATTTTCTACCATGATTTCATCCAAAGGATTCTTCCATCCCTCTTCAGTATCGTTTGAAACAACGGTAATGAAATATAAGTTTTCAATATATCCTACGGCAATTAGCATCCCGTCTTTATAATGAATATCGATCATATCCTCATCGTCTTCTGAAACAAAGGTGATCTTTCCGCGCAACAAATCGATTTTTTTATAATCGTCATACCATTTCTTCATGCTTTTCACAACCTTCCATGGATTTGAAATTCTCTGCCTTTATTTTATCCGATACAACTCAAAGCAATCAAGAAAACGATCTTTTTTCCTAAATACTTTTAATATATTCTTGTAATTTTTTTCGCAAAATTGATACGTTGTCGGGTGTGAATCAATAAGGGTACACAACCTGAATAATAAATCATAAAGAGAAGTATATTTCTTGCAGTCACCCTCAAAAAACATTCCAAATGTACCTGCAATCGTATTCAAAAGATTCCATTTTTCAAGAATTTTCTTATAGTCAATCGGATTCTCGATAGATTCATCGAAATCATACTCCACCACTTCATTCTCTATTTGCAAATTGTTTCTCTTGCAGAATATTTCCATATCTTTTGTTGATCGAAAATATATAATCTGTTTTTTATCACTATGTAAAATCGAATCGGAAGATTTTGTGTAATAAAATAAGGTCAAATAATGTTTTTCTTTATTCTTGATCAGAATCGGATAAACCGTATGACTTTCGATACCATTACAAAGAAAATCCACATCTCCACCGCCTTTCTGCGTTTATTATAGCATATAACCACCGCAGTGTCAAGACGCCTGCGCCATCACCCGGAATCTCGCCTTTGGCGAGAATACCCTCGCCCTACGTC
>JAZOPW010000286.1:0-4661 GCA_045655785.1 Eubacteriales bacterium | reverse complement strand
AAGGCATCCATCACCTTTTGCGTGTTTTCAAAGGAGATGCGGTCGATCCGCTCAAAATGAGGCTTCAGAGCCTCTTCGGCTTCCATAGCAAGTTGATTGATTTTATCCGAAAATATCATATCTGTCCTGTCTCTTTCTTTTTTCTTTACCATTGTGCAGAATCCTCGGAGCCGTCCACATGATAGTCATTGGGATCCAAGCTCGGGAATTCGGTTTCTTTTGCGGCATTGCGATTGGAAATGTCATCGTAAAAAGCCGCCACGGCGGTTTGAATGTAGGGTGTCAGGAAATATATACCGATGCCACAGGTACATGCCGCAAGCAGAATCCAGCCGAAAAAGCTCAATTCCAGGCAGAAAAGTCTCCACTTGTTGCCGCGCATCAGGGATTCCGAATTGCGGAAGGCATCGATGACGCTCATCTCGGGATACTCGGCAAGGATCATGTAGCAGAATATGTAGCGGTACTGCACCCAGACCGATATACAAACAGTCAGGATCGATACCAAAAAAATGACCAACGCCATCAAAAGCATGGCGGTTGCATCCTGCATGGTAGGCTCATCCGTTGCCACACGCAAAAAGGCATGGCGGTTCGCCCAAAGCATGCCGAAGCTCACAGCCATCAGCGGAAGTGTGCATGCCGTATTGATCAGCGAAAACAACAGACGCATCAGGATCGATTTTCCGTATCCCTGCTTGAAATAACGGAACAGAACCGACATATCCTTTCCGCCGCCGTCCACAACGTCCAGGCAGTACCGCTGATAGCCCAAGGTCATAGGTGCGCCGACAAGCAGAGAGAAGAGCGTGGCTCCGATGACAGCGACCGTACCGATGACTAACAGCAAAACAAGTGTCGGATAGGCATCAAACAGTGCCGAAATACCGCCGCCGCGATAAACGTCAACGATCTCCAACAGCTCTGCCGAAAACGAGGGATCGGCTTCGGAGGAGCTTGTGTTAAAGTTAAATTGGATTCCGCCGCTTGTCGCCAAGCCACCAAGAAGGGACGCGATGAATGCCGCCAAAACGGCATACCAATAGCAGGGCTTGAGCATTTCTCTCGCCCTTGCGCGGTAATACGCCGCGTTCTTTTCCACGGGCGGTGCCTGGAAAAATTCCTGATTCTGATAGGATTGATACTGATTCTGATCCATTGTTGTTCTCCTTTTTTTATGTTTGGGTTGTTTTTCTTGTTCTTTTTTGTGCCGATTCAGAAGGAATTGACGATCCGTTTAAAGGTATTTCCGCGCTCCTCAAAGTTTTTGAAGGCATCAAAGCTGGCGCAGGCAGGGGAAAGCAGTACGGTGTCCCCCTCCCTTGCAAGCTCGCGCGCAAGCTCCACAGCGCGTGTGAAATCCGACTCCATGTACACGGGAAGCGCTTTGGCTTCCTCGCAGGCGTCTATTGCTGCGCGGATCTTCTGCGCGGTCGCACCCGTCAGGATCACCGCACTTGCACGTTCCCCAAGAGCCTCGGCAAGGGGCGCAAAGGGGATCTGCTTGTCGTAGCCGCCGCAGATCACGATCGGCTTCTCCGAAAGTGCCGAAAGTGCCGCCGCCGTACGCGTAGGGCTGGAATCGATCGAACTGTTGTAGTAGGTTACGCCTCCAGCCATTCGCACGCGCTCCAATCGATGCGGAACACCGCCAAAGGTGGTGGCTACCTCCCGAATGCTCTCGGGCGACACCCAACCGTCGGTCAGCGCGATTGCCGTCATATAGTTTTCGAGATTATGCCTACCAGGGAGCAGAATCTCCTCGGCAAGCAGTACCGCATGGCTCTCCGTTCCGTCAAACAGCATGATCTGTCCGTCCGCAAGATATACCGCGCGGTCGCCCTCCCGAAGCAGATCGGAAAAAGCCTCCGCCGCCTGTCGGTTGGATGAAAAATACGTACTGCGCCCTGTGTGCGCCCTCGCTAGCTCGCGTGTCAGATCATTCTCGGCATTGGCAACCAGCAGAGTGTTTGGCGCGTGGCGGTAGATGTTGGTCTTCGACGCGGTATATTCCTCCATCCCCGTGTGCCAATTGAGGTGATTGGGGGTGATATTGGTGATGGCGGCACGCAAGGGTGAGCGCGTCACGGTCTGCAGCTGAAAGCTCGAAAGCTCGACCACGGCAAAATCGTCGGCTGTCATCGCCTCCACCTGCGGCAGAAGCGGCTCTCCGATGTTGCCCCCCACAAATACCCGTCCGTATCCGCGTTTTTCGCACTCCGCACGAAGCATCAGCCCCGTGAGTGTGGTGGTGGTGGTCTTTCCGTCACTTCCCGTGATCCCGATAACGGTTGCAGGGGTCAGCTCCAAAAAAAGCTCCATTTCCGAGGTCAGCACCGATCCTTTTTTCACCGCCTCGCAAAACTCGGGCAGATCGGGACGCAACCCGGGTGAGCGAAAGATAAATGCATCAGAGAGATCCTTCAGATAGTCGGCGCCCAAGCACAGGCGAACACCCTTCCCCTCCAGCTCGTCTGCAACACTTCCCAGCTCCTCACGCGTTTTTCGGTCACGCGCCGTCACATCGGCTCCATGTGAGAGCAAAAAGTCGATCAGCGGCAGATTGGAGATCCCCAAGCCCACTACCGCACAGCGAGTACCGCGCAGGGCTTGCATCCATGTCGTCTCTTTCAATTCGTTACGCTCCTGTCCTTCATATCATTCTATATACTATTATATTCTTTTTCACGCAAACTTGCAATAGAAAAAACCGAAAAAAATGCTTTTTTCAAAAAATTCGTCTTTTCCCCCTTTTCAAATCGATTTTTTTCTGTTATAATAGAGGTAATATATAATTTTTGAGGAAAAAACATTATGTCAGTGGAAAAAGTACGGAATGATTTAAGCACCTATGGCTTTGGCGACCGCGTCATGGAGTTTGCGGTTTCGAGCGCAACGGTCGAGCTTGCCGCAGTTGCAGTCGGCACCGAGCCCGCACACATCGCAAAGTCGCTTACCTTTTACGGCAAGGACGGCGAATGCCTGATGATCGTGACGTCGGGGGATCAAAAGATCGACAACGCCAAATATAAGGCAGCATTCGGCTGCAAGGCAAAAATGATGAGTGCCGAGGACGCACTTGCTGCAACGGGACATGCCGTGGGCGGTGTTTGCCCCTTCGCGCTTGATGCGGACAGCGAGGTCAAGGTCTATCTCGACGAATCGCTTCGCCGCTTTGATACCGTATACCCCGCCGCGGGCAGCTCGAGCAGTGCCGTCCGCCTGACTTGTGACGAGCTGCAACAGGCGTCGCGCGCGCTTGCGTGGATCGACGTATGTAAGCCCCGAGAAGCTTAAAAAACAGAAAGGATCATACGAATGGCAACAAAAAATACAGCAAAGCAGCAATATGATAACCAAAGCATCAAGGCTCTCAAGGGTGCCGACCGTGTGCGAAAGCGTCCTGCCGTTATTTTCGGCTCGGACGGTTTGGAGGGCTGTGAGCATTCCTTCTTTGAGATCCTTTCCAACTCGGTTGACGAGGCGCGCGAGGGACATGGCAACGAGATCCGTGTCAAGGTCTACCGCGACAAGAGCATTGAGGTCGATGACCACGGGCGCGGCGTACCGCTCGGATGGAACGAAGCAGAGGGACGCTGGAACTGGGATCTGATCTACTGTGAGCTTTATGCAGGCGGTAAATATGACAACAACTCGGATGGCTCTGCGTATGAGTATTCCCTTGGCTTGAACGGTCTCGGTGCTTGCGCGACTCAGTGCAGCTCGGAATTCATGGTGGTCAAGTCCTATGACGGAACCACCGAGCATACCATTCGCTTCAAAAAGGGCGAGGTAGACGGCGAGCTGGAGGAGCGTCCGCTCACCCCGAAGGAAAAGCGCACGGGAACCGTGGTGCATTGGAGACCCGACCTTGACGTATTCACCGACATTAACATTCCGCCCGAATTTTTTGCCGATATTCTGCGCCGCCAATCGGTGGTCAACGCGGGTATTGCTTTCCTGCTTTATATCGAGCAGGAGGACGGCAGCTTCTCCGAGCAGATCTTCCGATATGAAAACGGTATTTCCGACTACATTGGAGAATTTGTGGGAGAAACGGCTCTGACCGCACCCGTCAGCTGGCATCTGGAAACCCAGGGACGTGACCGTGAGGACAAGCCCGAATACAAGTTGAAGGCAGACATTTCCTTCTGCGTGGCAAACACCGTGAATATGTTGGAATACTATCACAACTCCAGTTATCTGGAGCATGGAGGCTCGCCCGACCGTGCGGTGCGCCTTGCGTTCACCTACGCATTGGATAAATATCTGAAGGCAAACAATCGCTACACCAAAAACGAAAGCAAGATTACCTTCAATGACGTAGCCGACTGTCTTGTGCTGGTCATCAACAGCTTTTCTACAATGACGTCCTACGAAAACCAGACCAAAAAAGCCATTACAAATACCTTTATTTGTGATGCGCTCAACGATTTTCTGCGCAAGCAGCTCGAGATCTACTTTATCGAAAACCCCAAGGCTGCCGAGCTGTTTGCAAATCAGGTGCTGATCAACAAGCACAGCCGCGAAAGTGCGGAAAAGGCACGCGTGGACGTCAAAAAGAAGCTTGCGGGCTCGATTGACGCCGCCAACCGTGTGGAAAAATTCGTCAACTGCCGCTCCAAGGATCCCAATGTTGCCGAGCTTTATATCGTGGAGGG
>JAZOPW010000285.1:0-2195 GCA_045655785.1 Eubacteriales bacterium | reverse complement strand
GATGTTGTTCCGTCTCGGTTCGTAATCTTCTGATAAATCTCGTTTCCGAATTTATCATAGGATGTTTCCACTGTTCTATGATATGTAGGGGGGCTTGTCATAACAAATTTCACTATGTTATTGAATCTGTCGTAGGTATATTGATAGGTAGTAGATGACCCATCTGCGGTACAAACCGATTCTAACATATTGCCTCTTTGATCGTATCTATAGTCGAATACTCTCGTAACATCTCCACTGGCGTTCATATATGTGTCCTTTTTCAAATTTCCCTTGCTATCATATTGATATTCGGTAGAGGTAGATATTTTTTCTTTGAGATTAGAAAACACTTCCTTTAGTTTGTTTCCATTACTGTCGTAGGTGTATTCGTAGACTATATCGATCTCGCCGTCAGTGTTTTTGTGAATTTTTTTGATCTGATTGTCGTTGTTGTCATAGCTGTATTCGTATATGTTTGTAACATTACCGTCGTTCCCAAGCCATGTCTTCTTCAAAACCCGATTGTTGGAGTCATATTCGCAAAGGACAGAGGTCACCCATCCACCCCGGTTTGTCATGACCGTCGTCAGCTTGTTTCCGTTGCTATCATAGCTATATTCGTTGATTTCCGTACCGTCTTGATCGATAGAGATCTCTTTCAGCACATTTCCATTTTCATCATAGCTATATTCAACGGTCAGATAATCGCCGTTTGAATGATGAACCGTCCTTTTCAGTAAATTTCCGTTATCATCATACAGGTATTCGTAGGTAGTAGTATTGCCTTCAGAGGTCGTCACGATCATTTTGTCAAAGAAAACCTGAAAATGCGACAGATACTCATCGCTGTCACGATATCCGTCAAGCTCACGGAGAAGCGCATACGATGCTTCATAATCACCGCTCTCGATCAGATGTAGCGCCCTATTGTACTGAAAATTCGGAATAATGAGTGCATAAAGCAAAAAAATCACACAACACGCAGAAAGGGTGATAATGCCGACAATAACAGCAATTTTTTTCTTGCGTGTTTTTGGCATATGTTGTTCATTTTTACAATTTTCGCAAACATACACCGTTTCATTTTCGGTTGCCGTCAACGGACTTCCGCACAGGTTACAGTTCAATTTACGCATATTGTTCTCCTCCCATTTTTTTATTATTATACAATAAAACCCACCAATTGTCAATATCAGCCCATCTGTTTGACAGACAAGAAATAGACATATAAAATCCAAACCAAAAAATTTATCAAAAAATTCCTGTTTCCTCTTGACATTCCCCATCAAAAGTGATATGATTCTATAATGTTTGTTTCATTAATTTTTTTTACGGAGTTTTATCATGCAATCACTGTTATCTTTATCTATTGCGTTGTTTGCAGGGCTGATGCTCTCGCGTCTGGCAAAGAAGCTGCAGCTTCCCGCCGTTACCGCCTATCTAATCGCGGGAATCCTGGTCGGTCCCTATTGCCTCGGTCTCCTCGGAATCAAGGGAATCGGCTTTGTGAGCATGGCAGACGTTGAGCATTATTCGATCATCTGCGACGTTGCCCTCGGCTTCATCGCCTTTTCGATCGGTAACGAGTTCCGCCTGTCCGAGCTGAAGCATAACGGCAAACAGGCAACCATCATTGGAATCGCGCAAGCTGTGATCACCACCCTGTTGGTAGACGCCGTCCTGATCGGTCTGCATTTTCTGATGCCCGATAAGCTCAGCCTTTCGGCGGCGATCGTGCTCGGTGCAGTCGCAGCAGCAACAGCTCCCGCCGCAACACTCATGGTCGTTCGCCAATACAAGGCGAAGGGTCCGCTGACCTCAACCCTGCTCCCTGTTGTGGCTTTGGACGACGCCGTGGGACTGATTCTGTTTGCAATCTCCTTCGGAATCGCAAACGCCATCTCCTCGGGAAAGATTGATATGCTCTCAATCGTGCTGGAGCCGATCCTGGAGGTGGTGCTGTCCTTGGCATTGGGTACGCTGATGGGATACTTCTTCACCTTCTGCGAACGCTTCTTCCATTCCCGCTCCAAGCGTCTTTCCATGTCGGTGGCATTCGTGCTTGTCACCGTGGCGATCTCCAACCTGCAATTCCACGTCGGTGGCGTACACGTTGCCTTCTCTCCCCTGCTCTCCTGCATGATGCTGGGTACGATCTTCTGCAACATCTGCGATTTTTCGGAGGAGCTGATGGACCGTCTCGACCGTTGGAC
>JAZOPW010000284.1:0-2230 GCA_045655785.1 Eubacteriales bacterium | reverse complement strand
CGTCTTACAACGTCAAAGATCGAAGCAGGGGTATAGCCGCGTCTGCGAAGGGCGCAGAGGGTGGGGAGACGGGGGTCATCCCAGCCGTCTACCATGTTGTTTTCTACAAGATAACGCAAATAACGCTTGGACATGACGGTGTTGGTGACGTTCAGACGTGCAAACTCTCTTTGCTTGGGGAACTGACCGTTTCCGCAACCGACGTTATTGATGACCCATTCGTAACGCGGGCGGTGATTTTCGAATTCAAGGGAGCAGAGGAAATGTGTGATGCCCTCAAGAGCATCCTGGATCGGGTGTGCATAGTCGTAAAGCGGATAGATGCACCATTTGTTGCCCTGGCGGTGGTGATCGGTGTGAACGATACGGTAAATAGCAGGGTCACGCATGTTCATGTTCGGGCTTGCCATGTCGATTTTTGCACGCAGGGTGTGCGTTCCGTCGGCAAATTCACCGTTTTTCATGCGCTCAAACAGATCAAGATTTTCCTCTACGCTTCTGTCACGGTAGGGGGAATTCTTGCCCGGCTCTGTCAGTGTTCCGCGATATTCGCGCATCTGCTCGGCGGAAAGATCGCAAACGTATGCTTTACCGTCCTTGATCAGCTTGATGGCAAATTCATAGCATTTTTCAAAATAATCCGAGCCGTAGAAGACTCCGCCGTTCGGAACCGCGCCGAGCCAATTCAGATCCTTGTAGATGGCTTCCACGTATTCGTTATCCTCTTTGGCGGGGTTGGTGTCGTCATAACGAAGGTTGAACAGTCCGTTGTACTTTTGCGCCACCTGATAGTTGATCATGATGGCTTTTGCCGAGCCGATATGAAGGTATCCGTTGGGCTCGGGCGGGAAGCGGGTGTGGATCTTCAGGTTGGGATCCTCACGCAGATCCTCGTCAATGATATCGTGTATAAAGTTTCTTTCAATTTCTGCCATGTTTATATCCAAAGCCTTTCTTGGAATCAAAGTTTTTTCATCATATTTTCGATGCGAGAGCGTGTGCAATCACATCCGAGGATCTGCATGACCGTGTACAGGTCGGGCGCATTGAGCTTTCCTGTCACTGCAACACGCAAAAACATACTGACGTCGGCAATATTGCCGCGGTAAGCCTCGGGATTTGCCTTGTAAGCTTTCATATCATCCGCATAGCCAATCTCGCGTGCCACAGCCTTGATTTTTTCAAACCAGGTGTTCATATCGTCGCCTTGATCATAGGTGGCAAGAAAACCCTCCAAGGCGGTTTTGATATCGGATTTTGCAAATTTTTCGTCATATTCGTCTTCTTGCTTGTATTCGAAGAAGAATCCCATATAGGGCTTGGCGTCAGCCCATGTGGCAAGGTCCTTTCTCGGCTTCTTGCCGCCTCGTCCGATCGCGAAGATCGCGGTTGTAAAGGCGGGGTCGTTTGCGAGCTGCTTGCCGAATTCGGGATCGTATTCAAGAGCCCATTCGGTAACCTGGCGCGTAACCTCCTCGGCACTCATGCGGGAGATGATATTTTTTGATACGTCGTTGAGTTTATTGAAGTCAAAGAGACAGCCCGACGAGCTCATCTTTTTGATGTTGAAGGGGAAGTCGGTATAGGGCTTGTCGGCGTTTTGCATATGCCACTCCTCATAGTTGGAGTTGAGCAGTGTCATGATATATTCGCAAACGCAGTCTGCGGCGTAGCCCATGCGGCTGTAATCGTCCATATTCGCACCCATGTCGCGCTTGGAAAGCTTCTTTTTGTTTCCGTTTTCGTCAAGACGCATGATCTGCGCGATGTGCATATATTTCGGCAGGCGGAATCCGAGGTAGCGGAAGAGCATCAGGTGCTTTGCAAGGCTGGGGAGCCATTCCTCACCGCGAATGACGTGCGTGGTACCCATCAGGTGGTCATCCACCGCGTGCGCGAAATGATAGGTCGGGATACCGTCAGACTTCAGCAGAACAAAATCCTCGTCATTTTCGGGGATTTCCAATTTTCCTTTCACAAGATCCGTAAAGGGGATCTTTTTTTCGGGATCGCCGTTGGAGAGGATACGAAGCACGAAGGGATTGCCCGCTTTGAGGTTATTTTCAACCTCTTCGATTGTGATCTCTCGCGCCTTGAGCATTTCCTCTCGTTGAGCTGCCGCATCCTCGTGCCAATCCTTTGCCTTGATCTCTGCCTTCTTATCGACTGCGTTCAGGGCGTTCAGCTCCTCCTGCGTGGTAAATACGGGGTACGCCTTTCCCTCGCTGAC
>JAZOPW010000283.1:0-5326 GCA_045655785.1 Eubacteriales bacterium | reverse complement strand
GACACTGTTGCCTGAATATGGGTTTGGTAACAGAAACGTACAAATTTTGATAGAAAATCGAAGAATCACCTCGATTTCCGAGGAAATGCCTCTGCAGGAATCCGAATGGGAGGTTGTTGACTGTAAGGGAAATCTGCTGATTCCCGCTTTTTACAACGCCCATTGCCATGCCGCAATGACGCTGTTCCGCGGATACGGCGAGGATCTTCCGCTTCAAAGATGGTTGGAGGAGCGCATTTTTCCCGCAGAGGATCGCTTGACCTATAAAAGCGTTTTCGCGGCGACAAAGCTTGCCATTGCCGAGATGCTTCGCAACGGAATCGCATCCTTTTCGGATATGTATATGTTCGAGGACGCAGTTGCCGAGGCTGTTCTGCAAACAGGAATCAAGGCAAACCTTTCGCGCAGCTTTGTTTCATTTGATCCTGACATGGACATCAGATCCGATTTCCGCTTTTCGGAGTTTTTACATTTGGCAAAGAATTATCATCATGCCGATGAGGACCGTATTCTGGTGGATCTCTCCCTGCATGCCGAATATACCAATGTTCCGCGCGTTTGCCGCGACGTAGCCAACTATGCAAAGGAGAACGGTTACGCCATTCAGATCCATCTCTCCGAAACACAAAAGGAGCATGCGGAATGCATTGGACGTCATGAGAAAACGCCCACCGAGTTTTTCCGTGATACGGGCGTGCTGGAGGTTCCCGTAACTGCCGCGCATTGCGTTTGGGTGAGCGATGAGGACATCGCGATCCTTGCCGAAAAGGGGGGCAGCGTGGCGCATAATCCTGTCAGCAATCTCAAGCTTGGAAGCGGTGTTATGCCGATTCGCAGGATGCTGGATGCAGGCGTGAACGTGGCACTTGGAACCGACGGCGTGGCTTCCAATAACCGATTGGATATTTTGCGTGAAATGCAGACCGCCGCTATTTTACACAAGGGAATTTCCCGCGATCCCGCCATTACCGTTGCGTCCGAAATGCTTCCGCTTGCTACAAGAAACGGCGCATTGTCGCAACAAAGAAAGGATTGCGGTAGGGTAGAGGTCGGATATAGGGCAGACCTTGTCCTGATTGATCGTTCTTCTCTTCATAATATGCCTTCTTACGATGATTACGCCATGTTGGCATACAGTGCCGACAACACCGACGTGATGCTTACCATGGTTGACGGACGCATACTTTACCGAAACGGTGAGTATACTTCTATTGATGAGGAGCGTCTCCGTTTTGAAGCCAAAGAGGTGTTTGCTCATTACTTTGATTAAACGGCGGTGAGCAAATATGGTGGGTGCAGTTCAAAAAAACACGAAAAAGACTTTTTTGTCGGGCGTTTTGCTGTTAACGCTATCCACCGTATTGGTGAAAATCGTTGGCTTGATCTATAAAATTCCCATGCTCTCGTATCTTGGGTCGGAGGGCATGGGCTATTTCAATTCCGCATATGAAATTTATGCACTTTTTTGTGTGATCGCTACGGCAGGGCTACCTGTGGCACTGTCGGTATTGATCTCGGGTGCGATCGCAAAGCGAGAGACGGAACAGATTTCGCGGATCTACCGCGCCGCTATGACGGTATTTTTGATCGTTGGCTTTTTCGGCAGCGCGGTCATGTGTGTCTGCGCAAGAGGCTTTTGCAGTCTGATCAAAAGCGAGAATGCATATGCCTGCATTTTGTCGGTTTCTCCAACCGTTTTTCTGGTCTGTGTTGCGTCGGCACTGCGAGGCTTTTTTCAAGGATACCAAAGAATGCTCCCCACAGCGGTATCACAGCTTTTAGAGTCTATCGGGAAGCTGATCTTTGGGCTTGGGTTGGCTCGCTATGCCCTGGAGCGTGGCTTTGACACTTCGATCGTCGCGGCTTTTGCAGGAGGCGGCTTGACCCTTGGAACCGCGCTCTCTCTTTTCTATCTTTTGATTGAAAAATGGCGATTTTCCAAATTCGATTGCAAGGAGTCGATCCTATCCACCTCGCGCCCGACAAAAAGTTATCGTGCAATATGGAAGCACCTCGCGCGCCTTGCAATCCCCATGACCTTGGGGGCATCGCTTGTCAGCTTGACCAAGCTGATCGATATGACGATGATTCTGCGTCGCTTGCAATCCATCGGATACAGCGAGGTTATGGCAAACGAAGCCTACGGAAGCTATACAACGCTTGCGCTTTCTGTATATGGGCTTTTGCCGACTCTGGTCAATTCAATCGCCTTGCCCTTGGTACCCATGCTTTCCGCCGCCATTGCGTCGGGGAATCGGGAAAAGCAGGCGCAAATGATACAAAGCTCTTACCGATTGACCACTGTTTTCGCAATTCCTGCCGCCCTCGGGGTTGCCGCATATGCGCGTCCGATCCTTTCCATGCTGTTCGGAAGAGAGCCCGAGGCGGTGGCAGTAGCGGCTCCGTTGCTCTCTTATTTGGGAATCTCGGTCTTTCTTTCCTGTATGATCACGGCAACCAATTCGGTACTGCATGCATATCAATCGGTCAACCGTCCGATCCTTTCGATGCTTGGCGGCGCGATCGTTAAGATCGTCTCGGCATATTTTTTGATCGGAAATCCCAATATTGCGATGATTGGCGCACCGATCAGTACCTTTTTGTGCAACGCAACAGTCGTTTTTCTGAATCTATATTTCGCATCGTCCCTTTGTCGGATAAACGACCTGCGCTCCATCCTTTTAAAGCCGCTTTTCAGCGCGACGTTGGCGGTTGCGCTTTCTTATTCTGTTTACCGACTTCTGTGCTTCTATCACGGAGAGGGCGTGCTGATGACAGGGCTTGCCGTGTTGCTTGCAGGCGTTGCGTATTTGATTTTTTCATGCTTGTTCGACGTTTTTTCAGCCGAGGATATTTTATCATTGCCGATGGGAGAAAAAATTTACTGCTTTCTGCAAAAGGTCAAATTGCTTTCCCCCGAAGGTACAAAAGAGAAAGGATGTTCAGAATATGACATATCGTGACGAAATTTCAGCATTGATGCAAAAAGAGACTTATGACTTCGAAGATCTGAAAGCCGTGATGCGGATCTTGCGTTCGGAGGAAGGGTGCCCTTGGGACCGTGAGCAGGATCACCATAGTATTCGTGTCGGTCTGATTGAGGAGACCTATGAAGTCGTGGAGGCGATTGATCGGGAGGATCCCTCGCTTTTACGAGAGGAGTTGGGGGATCTGCTGTTTCAGATTTTGTTTCATGCACAAATCGAGCAGGAAAAGAATGCTTTCAATGTTCAGGATGTGATCAATGATATTACCAAAAAGATGATCCACCGTCATCCGCACGTCTTTGGTAGCGTAACGGTGGAGAACAGCGATGAGGTCTTGAGCAATTGGGAAATGATCAAGACCGAGGAAAAGCAGCGAAACACCTTGGTTGAAAAGCTAAAAGCCATCCCCCCGATGATGCCCGCTTTGATGCGTGCTTCCAAGGTGGGGAAGAAGCTTGGACAAGCCGAAGGGAAGAGCCGAGAGGAACTTTTGGATCATGTGGAGGCGCAGCTTCAAGAGATGCGATCCAATCCGACGGATGGGAAGGAAAAGGAGCGCATTGGTGCGATTCTGATGGCTGTGACCGATCTTTCCTGTTCCTTGAACATAGACGCAGAGCATGCATTGGCGCAATATACCGACCGGGTAATCGATCGGGTTGCCAAGCAAAATTGAAAAATATATTTATTTTTGAAAATACATTGTAAAAACTGTTGCACTTCGGTCAAGAATATGGTAAAATAATATTGTACCGTATTGAAGGAGAATGCTGAAATGACAAAAACACAGTTGATTGAAAAAATTGCAAAGGAAAATGAGATTCCCAAAAAACAGGTAGAACAGGTTGTGAATGCCTTTCTTTCGTCAATGGAGGATTCCTTGATTGCGGGAGAATCGATTCAGATCTCGGGATTCGGAACCTTTTCGGTAAAGGAGAAGGCTGCATATACGGGCAGAAATCCGCGGACGAATGAGCCTGTACAAATCCTCGCATCAAAAAAGGTCGGTTTTTCGACTGGTAAAACATTAAAGGATAAGATCAATGAGACTTGATAAATATTTAAAGGTTTCTCGCATCATCAAGCGCCGCACAGTGGCAAATGATGCTTGTGATGCAGAGCACGTAATGGTGAACGGTAAGCGAGCAAAAGCGTCTTATGACGTAAAAGAAGGCGATGTCATAGAAATTACATTTGGACAAAGAACCCTGAAGGCGCGTGTTCTGAATGTCAAGGAATACACGCCAAAGGCAGAGGCGTCTTCTTTGTATGAGGTTTTGGAATAAGGACAACCGATAGCTGAATATTTTTGCCGCTTTTTGCATAAGTTGTAGCAAATCAAAAACGGAGGTTTGCAAGATGAATGCTGAGGCGGCAAAAATAAACCGTACGCAACACCGAATCAGTTTGACGGGGCGCGAAAGCCTGGAGGTTTGCGGTGTTACCGATGTAATCAGCTTTGACGAGCAGGAAGTCATTCTCCATACTGTATGCGGCAGCCTTGCAGTGGAGGGCTTTTCTCTTCATATACACGTTTTAAATATAGAAGAGGGAATTGTTACAATGGATGGAACCGTGAATTCCATCAGTTATTTTGAAACCGAGAACCACGAAAAAGACGGCAAAAACAGCTTTTTTGGGAAGTTGTTCCGATAAAACGCTATGGATATATCGCAAAGTGCTTTAGCATGGCTATATTTATACGCGTTGCTTTTGGGAATCGGCTTGGGGGCGTTTTATGATGTCTTTCGCATCACCCGCGTTCTCTTAGGGGTACATTACAGCCGTCGTGCCGCACGGCGTTTACAGGCAATAGAGTTGCCTTTCCTGACACCGAAAAAAAGAAATTCCGAAAGCCGTGCGCTTGGTGTAGTCGTTTTTTTTGAGGATCTTGCTTTTTGCCTTTTTGCAGGGATCGCCTTGGTCCTGCTGTTTTATCAGGCAAACAATGGAAAATTCCGTTTTCCCGTGCTGCTGTGTACGGGTGCCGGGTTTCTTTTGTACCGTGCAACACTTGGAAGACTTGTCATGCTGTTTTCTGAGGTGATCGCATTTTTGATCGAGACCCTTGCGCGATATTTGCTGTTTTTCATTTTGTTGCCGATTCGCACGCTGTTCAAAGCTCTTCGCAATACGGCGTTCAAGCTTGGAAACGCAATGGTTCAAAAAAGAAGGTATCGAATGCGTCGAGGCTATACGGCAAATCAGCTTGATCGGGTTTCTCGGGATGCGTGTGGATTTGTTCCGGACGTGGTACCAAAAAATAAGAAGATGAAAAGAGGAAGGACAGTTGGAAAAAGAAAAGAAAACACAATTCAGCCTCACGTTTTTGATGAGAG
>JAZOPW010000282.1:0-3171 GCA_045655785.1 Eubacteriales bacterium | reverse complement strand
TACCGAGCGTCTGACCCTCCGCAGTATGCGGGTGGCGGATGCCCCCGATATGTACGCCTACTCCTGCCGTCCGTCGGTGACCGAGTATCTCACGTGGACACCCCACGAGAACGTGGAGCAAACGAGAGCATACCTGGAGTTTGTCGGTCAGCGATACCGCACGGGAGATTTTTACGATTGGGCGGTCATATGCCGCGCCGATGGACATATGATCGGCACCTGCGGCTTTACCTCCATCAACTGCCAGTCGGAGTCGGGGGAGATCGGCTACGTTTTGAACCCCGCGTATCAGGGGCAGGGCTACGCCACCGAGGCGGCACGCGCCGTCATGCGCTTTGGCTTCGAGCAGTTGGAGCTCCATCGTATCGAGGCACACTATATCGAGGGGAACGATGCCTCCCGTCGCCTCATGGAACGGGTGGGCATGACCTTTGAGGGGTATGCGCGGGAATCCATGAAGATCAAGGGAAAATTCCGCACCATCGGCACCTGCGCCATTCTGCGGGATGAGTTTGAAATGAAGTGATACATGAAAAAGCGGACGGATTTGCCGTCCGCTCAGATCACTGACAAAGCCTATCTCGAGCACGGGATAGGCTTTGTTTTTTTGCTCAGGTAGAGCAAAAGCTCAAAGAAGTTGGAGATATTTCTCCAGCATAGGTTAGCTATCTTCTTCATATTTTGCACGGCGGCGGTGAGCAGACACTGCTCGGCAACCTTAGAAAGCCCCCGCATTCTACAATACCGGAGCCCGTGTAATTCTTTGGAATCGGCAAAGCTACGCTCCACCGTTTCCTTTCTTCTCTTGTAAATCTTCTTACCCTTTTCCGTATGGGTGAAGGTATACGCCATATCCTTGAAATCTTCCCATACGTGACGGCGTAAGCTTTTTCTCTCCTGCTTCGCACTTAAACATTCCTCCCGTCTCGGACAGCTTGAACATCTGTCTCCCTTGCATTTGTATTCCTTGTAACCGTTTCGGTCTGTGGTTACGTATTCCAGATACTTATGCTCGGGGCAGATATATACGTCCCATTCGGGGAGATAATGAAATTTATATTTACCGTATTTTCCTTTCTGGTGGCAACCTCTGCGACTTCCCATAGCCGCCTGTATTCCCATGTCGTAGAGATATTTGCAAATGTTAGATACGTTGTAGCCCGCGTCAAGTCCCACGTACTTCACCGCAAATCCAAAGGTTTCCATTTGCCTTCTGAGTCTTCCAAGATAAGGCTTTACGTCATTGGTGTTTCCGGGGGTTACGAATACATCGGTTATGATGTTGTGCTTGCTGTCTACGGTTCTGTGATCGAGATAGAAAAAGCCTTGCGGTTTACCGTCTCTGTGCATAAATCCGCTGTCGGGGTCTGTTGTGCTTGCCTTTACCGTTTTTGTCTCACTGTTTCCGCTACTTGCTCCGCCTTGGCTGTCATCGTCAAAGTAGTTTTCCTTTTCCTCCTCAGCTTCTTCCTTGACCTCATCACCGTTAAACTTCAAGGGCTTTTTGCCGTGCGCGGCACGGTCTTCGTTAATGGCTTTATTCAGGTCGTCTATGTAGTCCCTTGCTTCAACCCTAGCCTGCTTTTCTACAAACTTATTCTTGTTGGCATTGGCTTTCAGATGCGTACTGTCCGAATACAGAATCTTTCCTCCCACTAGTCCTTTTGCCATCGCTTGGCGGACGATCTCATCAAAGATCTGCTGAGGAACATCGGTTCCGTTGTATCTGCGGAGTCTGTTCTGCCATATGACGCTTACGTCGGGAAGCTTTTCGGTCAGATCGTAACCAATGAACCAACGATACGCTACGTTTACTTCTATCTCCTTCAGTAACCTGATTTCGCTTCTTATTCCGTAGAGATATCCTATGAAAAGCATACGGAAAAGTACCTCCGGTTCGATTGCGGGGCGTCCGTTGTTCTCGCAATAATACGGCTTGCAGATCTTGTTGATGAAGCTGAAATCAATTGCTCTGTCTATCTTTCTCAGAAGATGATCCTGCGGCACAAGCTCATCCAATATGACCATTTCCAGTCTGTTTTGCTTGCCGCTTCTTTCCGTAAACATAGCTGCTCCTCCGCTTTCCTTACTATACCTATATTATACCATATCTCCTTTTCCCTGTAAAGTACGACAAAGGGCTCAGAACGAATGTCCTGAACCCTTTGTCAGTGATCTGACAGACACCCGATGGGTGTCTGTCTTTTTTTGAAGAAGGACGGCATATTTAATACAACGAGGTATCGAAACTTAAAATTGTTCATTTTTGAACTCCATTTTGTATTATTGAACGAGTTCTTTCTTAATGTGCTTGTGTATGGGTTCATTCGTTAATATAATGAACAGTTCAATAAATCGCGTTAGTTTTCAAGAAGTCTTTGTAAAGTTTCGAAAACAAAGTCAACGCTAGCACTGCGAACGTTGTTCCGGCCGATATTGCCAAACTGAACCGTGTAGGTATGCACAGTGCCATTTATAAAAAAGCCAAAGCAAACCATTCCGATCGGTTTCTTTTCGGTTGCTCCGCTAGGTCCCGCAATGCCGGTTATAGCGACGCCTACCTCTGCGCTATTGCGTTTGGCGACACCTATTGCCATCTCTTTTGCTACTTGCTCACTCACAACTCCGAACTTTTCGATTGTGGTCGGATCGACGTTCAAATAATCCACCTTCGCTGTGTTGGCGTATGTTATGTGAGATACATCAAAAGCGCGCGAAGCGTCGGGCACTGATACAAGTTTCGCTGTTGCGAGACCACCGGTACAGGACTCGGCAAATGAAATGTGCCATCCCTTTTCGTTGAGCATGCGAACCACAGTGCGCTCAATAGAGGAATCAAGTGTATTGTCCGGTGCGGTGTTTTTGGCTGCATTTATATATATTTGTTCAAGATCCGATTCGCGTGTTACAACCTCGGAAAACATGTTACATTTACCGATTAAGCTTTGCATACTGATCAGCCCCGCTTTGTGATGCTCCGCACCGCTTGAAGCACCGCAATATTTAGTCAAAACAATAGGACGTATACCCAGCTCAAAAAGATCTATTGCTGTAGACAAAATACAGCATTCTGTGTCAACACCAACGATATAAACACACTCGGGGTATTCTCCGTTGCCGATCTCCCGAAAAACATTCAACAAATCGTTGTTAACAGCGGAATACGTTGTC
>JAZOPW010000281.1:0-3457 GCA_045655785.1 Eubacteriales bacterium | reverse complement strand
TTATCCTTGCCGTAGGTTTTGCCGGCGATTTCGCAAACACTGTCGATGACCTTGTGGATCGAATCGACCTCAAACATGTTGTCCACGCCCTGCATCACACACGCAAGACGCTCAAGTCCCATACCGGTGTCGATGTTCTTTTGTGCAAGATCGGTGTAGGTGCCGTCTCCCATGTTGTTGAACTGCGAGAACACGTTGTTCCAGATCTCCATAAAGCGGTCACAATCGCAGCCGGGCTTACAGTCGGGAGAGCCGCAACCGTATTTGATTCCACGGTCGAAGTAGATCTCCGAGCAGGGGCCGCAAGGACCGGTGCCATGCTCCCAGAAGTTGTCTGCCTTACCGAGACGCACCACGTGTGCGGGATCAACGCCTACCTTGTTTACCCAAATGTCGTAGGCTTCCTCGTCGCTTTCATAGATTGAGGGCCAAAGCAGATCCTTCGGGATCTCCAGTGTTTCGGTCAGGAATTCCCATGCCCACGGAATGGCTTCGTCCTTAAAGTAATCGCCAAAGGAGAAGTTTCCAAGCATCTCGAAAAAGGTACCGTGACGGGCGGTGTGTCCCACGCGCTCCAGGTCTGGGGTACGAATACACTTCTGACAGGTGGTCACGCGATTGCGCGGAGGCACCTCCTCGCCTGTAAAGAATTTCTTCATAGGTGCCATGCCCGAGTTGATGAGCAGGAGAGATTTGTCATTGATGGGGACCAGCGGATAAGAGGGGAGACGCAGATGTCCCTTGGATTCAAAGAATGCAAGATACTTTTCGCGCAGGTCGTTAAGTGATGTCCATTTCATAATATTTCAATCCTTTCGGTTTACGTTCCCAAAAATACATTCACATTAGTATATCACAAAAAAAGAAAACTGTCAATCGTTTGACGGCAGTTTTTTAGAAAACGGAGCAAAATGAAATAAAAAATATAGGGTGTCAAAAGGCAACTGCATAGTTTGACCCCCTTATTTTTTGCGCTTGGGTAGGGAGGGGATGTTTTTGCGCTTGATTGCCTTTTCCATGTTTGTATAGCCCACCATTTCGGAGAGAAAGTCAATCAATCTTTTGCGTTTGGAATTGTACAATACGATCTCTTTTGTCCGATATTCTCCATCACGCTTTACCTTTTTGAAGCATACGCAATTCCAATCGATTTCTTTTTTGAATATCCAAAATTCGATCCTTACGATCTTTTTTTCGGTCACATGGCATCGGTAGGAATGCTGATAAAGAAAATAAAACAGAAAAAAAGCTGCCACGGCCCAACAAAAAATTGCCCAGCCAAACAGATCCGTATTTAGGAAAACGTCGCTTAAGCAAAAAGCAAGCCCTCCTAAAATGGCCAAAACACAACATTGTACCTGGACAATCTTGGACACCCTGGAAAAGCGCATTGTAAAGTTTTTTGCATATGTTGTGCTTTCTTCTTTTCTTGCGCTTTCTATTGAAATATGTTCAAGATAATTGAACAGACCATTTCTTCCTGCCATATTACAATAGATCTTCCTTTCTTCCAAATTTGCTTTGCCTTACGCGCATGACTGTTTAAAATTCAGCAATAAAATTGTTTTAAAAGTTTTTGGTAGAGGGGTGTGGGGAGACCACTTTTTGCAAAAAGGGGTCTCCCCGCAAAAACTCAAACATGATTCAACGCCGCGCCGATGACGGTGCCGAACTGGGAGTTTTGGGGGATGGTGAAGTTGACACCAAAGCTGTGCGAAAGATTCTCAAAGACGTTGCGGATGGGGGCAATGGTGGTCAGATTTCCGATGAGAACAATGTTTTTTAGCCCAAAGCTGCGTGCGGCAAACACCGAGAGCATGAGTATTGTTTCTGCGACCATGTTCGAGATGCCCAGCGCGAGATCGGACGGGGTAGCAAGATCCGAGACCTTTCCGAAGTTTGCGGCGGTCAGATTCTCGTTGATCCCGTCATAGGAGCGATTGCGCGAGAGATCCTTGATGCGCAGGTCGATGTTGTCAAGATCACCGTCGGCGCAAAGCTGCTCGATATGCTCCACGGTGTCCACGCCAAGCATTTTTCTGCAGAGACCGATCAACGTACCGCCGCCGACACCGGTACCGCCCATGTATTCAATATCATATTTGTCATCCGTCTTTTTGGCATGGATCAGAGCCGTACCCGTACCCATGCTGACGACGATCGCCTCATCGAGTCCCGAAAGGTAAAGACCGCCGATGCCGATGCTGGAGAATTCGGGAACGGGCTGACAGACCAGGTTATAGATCGGCTTTGTAATGACAGACGCCCCGGCTCCCGTCATCAGGATGCGGTCGATGTCCGAAAGTGCCAAGCCGTTTTCAGCCGTAAATTTTCCAAAAGCACCGTAGATCGAGGTCAGGGGGTCGGTCGCCCGTACAAATTGCGGAGCGATCAGCTCCTTTTTTCCTGCTTCGTTCTCATGAAAGCCCACGATTTTGGTTGTGGTTCCGCCAACGTCGATGCCGATGACCGTTTTTTTCATAACAGATTCATTCCTTTGCAAGTTTTCTTGCTTTTTATTATAACATTTACTTGTAAAAAATGCAAGGTTATGTTATAATATTTTTGGATTTTTCAAGGAAAGTAGAGTGATAACATGGCTTTTGATGCGGGAATGCTCGCATGCGTGATCTCCGAGATCCGCGAAAAGGCGCTTGGCGCGCGAATTGAAAAGGTTTTTCAGCCCGAGCGCGATGAGATCGTGCTGCAGATGCGCAGTCTGGAAGGGGGAAAACGGCTTCTGATCAACGCGGGATCAAACAATCCGCGAATCGGGTTTACTGCCGAGCAGAAGGAGAACCCCATGTCGCCCCCCATGCTTTGTATGCTTCTGCGCAAGCATCTGCAGGGGGCAAAGCTGACCGACGTCAGACAAGCGGATTTTGAACGTGTGGCGATCCTCGAATTTGAGACGCGCGACGAGATGGGATTTTCCTGTACACGCAGTCTGGTTGCCGAGGTTATGGGAAAGTACAGCAACCTTATGTTTTTGAACGGTGAGGGAAAGGTCGTAACGGCTCTGCATACCGTCGATTTCTCGACGTCGAGCCTGCGCCAGGTTCTGCCGGGCATGACCTATGAGCTGCCGCCAAAGCAGGATAAGAGAGATCCGCTCCAAACCACGCGCGAGGAATTTGGCGCACTTTTCGGGGATGCGGGTGCCGAGCGGACGCTGGACAAGTGGATCACGTCAAGCTTTCTCGGAATTTCGGCAACCGTTGCGCGTGAGATCGCCTTTCGTGCCACGGGCAAGACCGATCTCCCTGTGTGCGCTTGCGATGTCAAAAAGCTTTCGGCATCCTTCTTTGCCATGATGGATTCCATCAAGCAATCGGATTTTTCTCCTTGCATGATTTTGCGCGAGGGAACGCCTGTGGAATACGCTTTCTGCGAGCTTTCTCAGTATGGTTCTTCCTTTGCAACCGAAAAATTCGAGAGCGCGGGCGCGTGTCTGGAT
>JAZOPW010000280.1:0-12524 GCA_045655785.1 Eubacteriales bacterium | reverse complement strand
GTGTGAATGTTGTCTTCCTAAGACCGCTTGGCCTCCGACTTCCCTTGCAACACTTCATCACAAAGTGACTGCGGATTGACGCAAACACGCGTTACTCCGTATTCCTTTGCCACAGCAAATTTTTCTGCCGTGATGGTGTCGGGTCTGCCCGACTCCAGGGTGTATTCCTCCAATGCGGACACGTCGGTCAGCTCGGCTATTCTTCCCAGGAAGCGGCGCAGCTGATCCGCCGATAAGATCGTGGGCGTTCCTCCGCCGATATAGATCGTGCGCAGATTCATCCCCATCTCACGGATCTTTCGGAAGGTTTTATCCAGATCCGAGATCACGTGCTCAAGATAGTCCGGAATCAGACTTAACAGCTTGGGAGAGGTATAGGATACAAACGAGCAATAGGAGCAACGCGTTGGGCAAAACGGAATTGCCACGTAAAGGCTGCAATCCTTTGCCCCGGGTTCTCCAATGATTCTTTGCTCATTCAATGCCACGTCGGTGGCAAGTGCTGCTTTCTTTGGAATAACCAAATAATCCGACGTCAAGATTCTTTTGACTCTGGTTTTACTCAATCCCTTTTGCAACAGCTCGGTTGCCACCTTGGAAGGACGAACGCCCGTGAGCATACCCCAGGAAGGACGATAGCCCATCAGCTCTCCGCATGCGGCAAGCACGGCGGCACCGCAAACGAGCTTTGCCGTCTTATCCCGATCGTAATACTCGCCGAAGGGATGCGTTTTCAGTGCATAGGCAGACTTCTCCCCCAAAGAAACCGAAACCTCGGCAGTCATGCCTTCCGCGTCCTGTGAAAGTGTCAGCGACAACACAGGAGTGCTTGGATCCTCTGCCCCCTCCTGTCCGAATTTTTCACCGGGAAAGAAGATCATGCAAAGGGTTTGGATATAATATACGTTAATATTTCCGTTTAATATCAGTTTCATAAAAAATCCTTACTTTTTCTTCTTCAATACTTCACTGTCCATGACAATCGTGACAGGACCGTCGTTGAGGAGGCTGACCTCCATGTGTGCGCCAAAAACACCTGCTTCCACTCGCGCGATCTCTTTGGAAACGATCGACTTGAAATACTCATACAAGCGTTCTGCCTCACAGGGCTTTGCGGATGCCAAAAAGTCGGGACGGTTTCCGTGACGGTAATTGGCAAGCAGGGTGAATTGAGAGATCACTAGCATCTCGCCGTTAATATCCTTGATGGAAAGGTTCATTTTTCCTTCCGCGTCGGGAAAAATGCGAAGATTCACAATCTTCTTACAAAGCAGATCGGCATCCTGCTCGGTGTCGCCCTCCGCAACGCCCAACAGGATCATGTATCCTCTGCCACAGCTTCCAACCACAGCTCCGTCTACAACGACCGATGCGTGTGCCACACGTTGAATGACAGCCTTCATTTCGGTTTTACACCCTTCTCTTTCTTTCAGTTATGAAAATCCGCGCAGAATATTATCCACTCCGTTCAATCCGCGCAATTTGGAAACAATCGATTTATAATGATCGATATTGCGACAACCGACCTTCATATTGATGATCGCGCTTCCGTCGCTTCGGTTTGAAACGTTGACCTGCAGAATCGAAACGCGCATCTCCGCCAGCACAACGGTAATATCGGCAAGCATACCGATGCGGTTATCGACGTGGATCTGAAGCAACGCCTCATAAATACTGTGACTGACACCCTGCTCAACTGCGGTTTCCCAATGCGCTTCCTTCCAGCGGTCTGCGTTTTCGGGATTGTGTCTTGTCTGCACCACGTTCGGGCAATCAAGCTTGTGGATCGAAATTCCAAAGCCCTTTGTAACAAATCCGATCACCGAGTCACCCGGTAACGGATTGCAGCATTTTGCGAATTTGACCATGCATCCCGCTTCGCCGTCCACCACGATTCCGCTGTTGGACTTGACGTTCCGCGGCTTATCGACAACCAGATTTTCCGCATCCTTTTTGGCGGTAACAGGCTCTGGGACCTCGGGCTTGATCACGCGGTCACATTCCTCCTTGAGACGAACAAGGATCTTTGAGATCGACAAGCCTCCGTATCCGATGGCACTGTAGAAATCGTCCGCACAGTGATAGCCCAAGCGCTCACTCAACGCGGTAATGATCTGCTCCTTTTGTGCCTCCGTACTGCTTTTTACAAGCTTTCTGATCTCGACGTCAATCGCGCCCTTTCCGACAGCAATATTGTCGGTGCGCTTCTCCTTTTTGAACCATGCGCGGATCTTGGAGCGTGCCGCACTGGTCTTTACGATATTGAGCCAATCTCGGCTGGGTCCCTTTGAAGCCGACGAGGTCAGCACCTCAACAATTTCACCGTTTGCCAAGGTACGGTCGATCGGAACGATCATACCGTTGATCTTACCGCCGATCATCTTGTCTCCAACAGCCGAGTGAATCGCATAGGCAAAATCGATGACGTTTGCACCGTTCGGCAAAGCGATCACGTCCCCCTTCGGGGTAAATACAAAGACCTCGTCATGGAAAATATCGGTCTTCAGAGCATTCATGAATTCATCGGGGTCGCGTTGCTCATCCTCAGTCTCGATCAAACGAGAGATCCACTCGAGCTTGCGGTCAAGCTCTGCCTTTGAGGACGCGCCCGACTTATACTTCCAATGCGCCGCAATACCGTACTCGGCAACGTGGTGCATTTCCCAGGTTCTGATCTGTACCTCGAACGGAATACCGTCACGCCCGATGACGGTGGTGTGCAAAGAACGGTACATATTGGGCTTAGGAGTAGAAATGTAATCCTTGAAGCGTCCGGGAATCGAATTGAACATCTCGTGGATCAATCCCAGAGCCGTATAGCATTCCAATTCGGTGTCTACGATGATACGAAGTGCATAAAAATCGTAGATCTGATCAAAGGATTTATTCTGATTATACATTTTCTTGTAGATCGAATAAACCGATTTGATACGCCCTTCCAGTGAGAAATGAATATTATTTTCTCGCATTTTTTGATCGACCGTGGAACGGATATTCTCGATAAATCCGAGATTTTCGCCGTATTTATCCTCAATATGCTGATGAACCTCATCATATCCGATGGGATCAAGATACTGCAAACCGAGATTTTCAAGCTCCTGCTTGATACGCTGCATACCGAGACGGTGCGCAAGAGGTGCATAGACCTGCATGGTCTCCAATGCCGTAATCCGACGCTTGTGGTCTGGCTTTGCCGCCAACGTCCGCATATTATGCAAGCGGTCGCAAAGCTTGATAAAGATCACGCGAACGTCCTTGGACATGGCAAGCAGCATTTTCCGCAGATTCTCAATATGCGCTTCTTCCTTATCCTCAACCTGTAACACCACGATCTTGGTAAGACCGTCCACCAAAAGAGCCACCTCGGGACCAAACTTCTTTTCAACTTCCTTCAGATCGGTTTTTTCGGCACAATCCTCGACCGTATCATGCAAAAGCGCGGCACAGATAGAATCGGTATCCAACTCCAATCCCGCCACAATTTCGGCAACAGCGATCGGGTGAGAAATATATTCCTCACCGCTGACGCGGAATTGCCCCTTGTGTAATTCCTTTGCATATTCAAACGCTTGGTTGATCTTTTCGGTATCGTATTTTTTCCCGGTTGCTTTTAAAATATCAAGCAAGCGACTAATGTCGGTGTGTACCCCCGTCTCCTTCATGGTGAATCGCCTTTCTGTCAATCTCAAATGAAATTGAACTCTATATTGTTTTGCAAAGCTGTGTCTTCAATTTGCGTAAAATAGAAGATTTTTCAATATTTGTTTTGGTCGTCTGATATTGAAACTCAAAAACATAAGTATCGTCAACAGGCTCCAATACACCGCAGATCTGCAGCTCCTGCATGATGCGGATGATAAACTTTAATTTGATGTAATTGATCGAGCCGTAGCCCTGTGACTGCAAAAGTGCCAGCAACCGTCGCATCGGAAACACCGTGTGACCGATTCGGAATTCTCGCCGCAATGCCGTATAAACCACAGCAATATCGTCCCGACACGGCAGTACAGCCTCTTCCTCGGTAAAATCCTTGCCCGATTTGATCTCCTCATACCGTGCTTTCGCACGCAAATAGGACTCCTCATACGAGCCCGAAAAATGCATATCCTGCACGATCATCTGCAAGGAGACCGTGTTCTGATATTCATTGATGCTCAATTGGAACAATACGTCAATCAGATCCCCCGCCTCAAACGGAACCTGCGTGGTGGACATCCCAAACCAAACGGCAATCATTTCGGCACCGTTTTTCTCGATCACGAATTTGGTATGCTTACCGGTTCCCAACGGGATCACGCGAATGACTCGCGCGTCACGCAAGACAAAATTGGGGGTTGGGTTGGAAACGCCGAAGGGCTCCATTGCCGCAATTTCCTTTGCAAGACTCATGGTCAGGTTGTGCATCTCGACCTCACAATCGGCATCCAGACTGACACATAGCTCCTCATCGGAAAGCTGCTTGGACGCATATCGGTTGATCTTACGGCGGAATGCCTCGATATTACAACGTCTGATGCTGAGTCCCGCCGCCAATTCATGACCGCCGAATCGCACCAAAAGCTCCTCACTGTCGGTCAAAGCCTCAACCAGATTCATCCCCTTGATGCTTCTGCCGGAGCCCTTTCCAATATCCGATGCGGAAGGTGCAGAATCGATTGCTCCGTCAAAGGAGATCAGAATTGACGGAAGTCCGTATCTTTCGGTAATGCGCGATGAAACAATTCCGATGATGCCCTGTTGCCAGGTATCATCATCGATCACGATCACACGGTCGCTTTCGTCAAAGGTTTCCTCAATTTTTTGATAGGCTTGCTCCGCGATCCTGTTCTCTTCCACCTGTCTTGTCAAATTCAATTCGCAAAGCTGCTCCGCCAATTTGAGTGCCTGACGGTCATTCTCCGCCAAAAGCAGCTCAACCGCGATCGACGCATTGCTGACACGCCCTGCCGCATTCATACGCGGTGCGATGGTAAAGCCCACAAAAGCCGAATTGATCTTTCTTTTTTTCGGAGATCTTCCGCTGTCTCCGTGATTTCCGGATGCCGCTTGAATCAGCGCGCGAAGTCCGGGTCTTTTGGTGTTTTCAAGGTGGCGAAGTCCTAGTGTGACGATCAAACGGTTTTCGTCGATCACAGGCATGACATCCGCAATCGTACCCAATGCGACAAGATCGGCATATTCACGGCAGATCCTACCCACGCCCTCCATTTCGGAGGTTCCGTTCCTGCGGCACGCAGACATTTCCAAGGCAGAGATCAGCTTAAAGACGACCCCAACTCCCGCAAGCTCCTTGAACGGGTAACGATCGTCCTCACGGTGCGGATTGACAACCGCACAAACCTCGGGCAGATCGGCTCGGCATTCATGGTGGTCGGTTACAACGGTATCAATGCCAAGACTTTTTGCGTATGCCGTCTCCTCAATTGCCGTGATTCCGGTATCGACCGTGATCATCAAATTCACGTCGCGTTCCTTCAATCGGTCGATCGCAGGCTTGGAAAGCCCGTATCCCTCGGTCATTCTGCTCGGGATATAATACCCCACGTTCCCCCCTCGGGAGGTGAGATACAGATACAGGAGACTGACAGAGGTCACACCGTCTACGTCGTAATCTCCGTAAATTGCGATCCTCTCGCCGCTTTCCAAAGCCAACTCGATTCTTGCAACCGCATCTGAAATGTCGGTAAGCAGGAAGGGATCATGTAAGCAACTTTCGGTCTGATTGAAAAACGCCTGCACATCGTCCTCAGTTTGGTATCCGCGTGTATATAGCAACCGTGCAATGATTTCGGACAATCCCGTTGCATGGGAAAGGCTTTGAATTGCCTCATCCCGCAAGCGATCTCCCGGACTATATAGCAAATTCCATTTCTTTTCTTTATGATTCTGTTCTCTCATGTTTCAAACGTAACGTTCCCTTCTGTATTGCGTTCCCGATATGCTGCTCGCATCATCCGAATTTTATGTTTCACTTGAAATGATCTCTGTAATGACAACGTCACATCTTTTTTTCTGTATATTTCTTGAATATGCGAACACGAGCAAAAAGGTTCCCACAAACCCGATTGCCGCACCGCATATCTGCCACACGGTTTTCTCGGTGATCAGTGAAGCCACACCGTAGCCGACAAATGCCAGGATCAGCGGAAGAAGAAAGACGATTGCGGCATACCACATCATTCTTCCCGTTGCACTTTCAATGACGACTCTGTCACCGACCCTCGCGCCAATCTCATTATTTGCTTTTGCAGAAAACTTTTGTTCCCCACCCATCAGGGAGCAAACCGAGCATGCCTTGCCGTCCTCGGACTTGTGACAGCCCTCACAAGCAGATACGCGTTGTGTTTCTACGGTTGCGGTCGTTCCGTTGACCGCAGTAACGGTTGCAAAGGTCTTCATAAATATACCCTTGTTTCTTTTATATTTGTTTTGACGGTGCAAAGCGTTCCATCAAGGAAAGCGCCACACGCACACCGTCTACGGCGGCACTTGTGATTCCGCCCGCATATCCCGCGCCCTCGCCGCACGGATAGATCATCGGATTTCCCACGGCTGCCATGGTTTGTGGATCTCGCAAAATACGCAACGGTGCCGAGGTTCTGGTCTCTGCCGCAGTCAAAACCGCATCTGAGACGTCATAGCCTTCTATTTTTTTGCCAAAGGACGCAAGTCCGTAGCGTAAAGAGTCGGTCACAAAACGAGGGAAAACCGATTCAAAGCTCGAAAGTCTTACCTTGCCCTGACGGAAGGAAGGCTCCACGCGTGTCGGCTCGGTTCCCGACTGACCTGACAAAAAATCTCCCATTGTCATGATCGGTGCATAATAGTCTCTTCCGCCTGCCGCAAAAGCCGCCTGCTCGATCCTACGTTGAAAGGCGATTGCCCCCAAAGGGAGACTCCCGTTGACCGGCTCATAGTCCTCGCACCCAACCGAAACCGCTACCGCCGCATTGGCGTTTTTACCGTCTCTTGCATGGTTGCTCATTCCGTTGACAACAAGCCCGCCCTCCTCAGAGGATGCCGCAACCACCTCGCCTCCGGGACACATACAAAAAGTATAAACCCCTCTTCCCGATTTGGTATCCGACAATGAATACTCCGCAGGTCCCAGATTCGGATGTCCTGCAAAGCGTCCGTACAGTGCCTGATCAATGTCTGCTTGCAGATGCTCCGCGCGGACACCCACGGAAATTGGCTTTGCCTCGATCATAAAGCTCTTTTCAAGCAGACGCAAATAGGTGTCCCGCGAGCTGTGACCGATGGCAAGAATCAATGCTCCGCAGGAAAAGGCTCCCTTGCTTGTCTGAACCTTGACGGTTCCGTCCGTCATCACGCTGAAATCTTCCATTTTACAACGGTAGTGAAGCTCACCGCCCAGCTGTTCTATCTCACTAAGGATTGCCGAAACCACACCGCGCAAAAGATCGGTTCCCACGTGCGGTTTCGCCTTGTAAAGAATATCCTCGGGTGCGCCGAACTCATGCAGAGTCCGTAGCACAAAGCCCGTGCGCGGATCGTGAATCCGTGTAACCAGCTTGCCGTCCGAAAAGGTTCCCGCACCTCCGGCACCAAATTGGATATTGGACTCGGTGTCCAACACCCCACTTTCTCGAAAGTATGCGACATTCCGAACGCGCTCCTCAACGTCAGCACCCCGATCAATCAAGATTGGCGCATATCCGTGGCGCGCCAAAAGCAAAGCGGCAAACAGCCCCGCAGGTCCCATTCCCACGACCAGCGGTCTTTGGGCAATCGGCTCTTGTCCGATCGTAATCGGTAAGGGTTCTTCCTTAAAAAGACGCGCGTCGGCTCGGAGCAGTCGATCTTCAGAGCAACGGCTCTGATCGATCTCTCCCTGTGCCAAAACGGTACATTCAAAGTAGATCTCCTGTTTTCGTCGCGCATCAATCGACTTTTTATAAAGCCGAAAATGAAGCGAGGTGGTCGAGAGCCCCGCCCGCTTCATTTTTTCCTTGGCTTTTTTCAGAATCTCTCCCTCCGTGGCATTGACAGGCACACGGATCGAGCCGATCAGAATTCCGACAGAATGGTTTTGTTTCATGATTCGGAAGTGGTGAACGCAGTATCAGTCTCTGCTTCCTGTGCGGCACCGTCTGTCTTGTTTACATTCACAACTACCAACCAAAGAAGAAACGCAAGCAATAAGCAAACCAATCGAGGCAAAATATCCCAATTGCGGATTTTCGTTGTAACAGGCTCTTTGGCTGCCATCATATGTCCAATCGCATTCTTTTTCACCTTGATCCCTCCTTATTGTTTTTCAGTGGTTGAATTATCTTTTTTGACACCCGAATTTTGATTTTTCGGATCCTCCATCGAAGTGTCTGCCTCTTCATCGGCATTCGCCTCCGTAGCACCAATCAATTTTTGAAATTCCTTTTCAACCGCCTCTTCCTTTGCGCTTTTGACGTTCGGAAGCTCAACTCTTGCGACCTTTTCGAGCATTTCAAGATATTCCTTGCGCATATTTGCACGCTTAATCCGCAAATATGCATTTCCGGCAATATAGGTCATCAAAATATCTCTCAACATTTTATCGTCAAGATTGCGCAAAAGCTTGCCGTCCTGTGCCACGGAAACGGTTCCCGTCTGCTCTGAAACAACGATTACAAGCGAATCACTGACCTCTGTAACGCCCACTGCGGCGCGGTGGCGAGTTCCCATCGTTCCAAAATCCATCTTCGCCTTGGTAGACGGAAGAACACAGCTTGCGGCAAGGATCCGCATATCACGAATGATCAAAGCACCGTCATGCAATGGCGCGTTCTGATAAAAAATATTTTGCAACGTTTTAGAGGTTACGCGTGCATCCACGATCGTACCTGTGCTGATATAGTCGCCAAGCTTGGTCAAGCCCTCAAACACGATCAAAGCACCCGTACGGCTTTCCGACATCTTGAAAACCGCATCCACGGTTTCATCCGACACAGATCTTGCAAACTCCATTTTTTTGCGCGACAAGGAGTTACTGCGAGGATTGAGTAGCGTGATATTTCCCAAATGCTCAAACATATCTCGAATCTCGGGTTGGAAAATGACGATCACACAGAAGAATGCTGCCGCCGCAACCAACTCAATGATGTAAGACAGAGTGGGCAGATCAAAAGCAACAATCAAGGCACTGCAAAGGACAACAAAAACAAGTCCCAGCAAGACCCTGCCTGCACGGCGGTTTCTGGTAAAGCGATGGATCTGATACAGAACAAACGCGAGCAACAGGATATCGATCACATCTCGTACACCAATATTCAAAACAGGTTCTGCCACATATTGAACAAAAAACTTGCTGATCCAATCCCAAATTTTTTCGAGCATAGCCATTCCCACAGTCCTCCGATAAACTCAATTCATGCATCCTCACGCAAAAATGGGTACTTATATATTATTATATCATATTTAAATCAAAAATCCAATAGGTTTTAGAAAAAAAGATCGTTTTTTGCAAAAAAAGCGAAGGAAAAATTTCAATTTCCTTCGCTCATTTTTCTCAATCCTCTGAATGATACGTACCGCGCGCCTTCAGCATATTGGTTTTGATATCCCAAAGCTTTTGAGACAGGTCAACGTAATAGTTATGCGGATTGCTGAAACGACGAACCTCGTCCCACATTCCCGCAATCTCGTCAATGCAATGCTGACGAATGTCCGCAAGCTTGGGAAGCTCATACACCTGCTTGCCGTTTTGGAACACGGGAACCAAAAGCTCCTCCGCAACAAAATTTTCCATGGTCTTACGCTTCCACGTGTGCTGAGGATCAAAGATCTCCAAGGGCTTGGTGTCATCAACCGTCTCGTCCCATACACAGATCAGATCTGCCTCGGCTTTTCCCGTATCGCGTCCTCTCAGACGGTAAACCTTTTTAAAATGCGGTGTGGTGATCTTGCCGACATTTTCGCTGATCTTGATCTTCGGAATGATCGTTCCGTCTTCCTTCTCTACCGCACAAAGCTTATAGACACCGCCAAATACAGGGTCACTCTTTGCTGTGATCAAGCGCTCTCCCACGCCAAACGCATCAACCTCTGCGCCCTGACGGATCAGTTCTCGGATCAGATATTCATCCAAGGAGTTGGAAATGACGATCCTACATTCGGTCCATCCGGCATCATCCAGCATCTTTCTTACCTTTTGGGTCAAATAGGTGATATCGCCCGAGTCAATGCGAATTCCGCACTTGCGAATTCCCTTGGGAGCCAATACCTCATTGAATACGCGGATCGCATTTGGAATACCCGATTCAATGACGTTGTAGGTATCCACCAAAAGAGTGGCATTGTTCGGATAGATCTCACAGTAGGTTTTGAATGCCTCATATTCGGTATCAAACATCTGCACCCACGAATGTGCCATCGTACCTGTTGCGGGAACTCCGTAAGCCTGATCGGTTATGGTGCAAGCTGTTGCCCCTACGCCGCCGATATAAGCGGCACGCGCACCGAGGATCGCCGCATCGGCACCCTGCGCACGTCTGGAGCCGAACTCGCTGATCGCTCTTCCCTTTGCGGCACGGGTCAAACGAGCCGCCTTGGTTGCGATCAGGGACTGATGGTTGATCATCATCAGTACATACGTTTCGATAAATTGTGCTTCGATTGCGCGTCCTCTGACAGTCATCAAGGGCTCTCCCGGGAAAACAACCGTTCCTTCCGGAACCGCCCAAATATCACCTTGGAATCTAAAATCCTTTAAAAAAGCTAAGAATTCTTCAGAAAAGCAACCCTTTGTGCGCAGATAAGAGATGTCATCCTCGTCAAAATGCAAATCGTTGATATACTCAACAATCTGTTCAAGGCCAGCAACCACAGCAAAGCCGCCGTTATCGGGATTGGTGCGATAAAAGACGTCAAAATAGACGATCTTATCCTTCATGCCGCACAAAAAATAACCGTTGCTCATGGTCAACTCGTAAAAATCGCAAAGCATTGTCAGATTTCGTTTTAAATCTTTCATTTTCGTTTTCCTTTCATCGGGATCCGCCCGAACTACATCTTATTGAAATAAGTATACCACATTTTAATTGAAAATGCAAGAAAAAGTCAAAATTTACATAGCGTAAGATAAAAATAATATATCGAAAAAGGCTTATAAACAAAAAAAATTGAAAAATCAGTAGAAATTTAACCTACGGTTGATTGACAAGCAATACATAATCTGTTATAATATGTCTTGTCGGATGCTTTTGACGTGGCCGGTCAAAGCAGATGATAATTTTTATGAAAGGAGGCGGTTTTGATGTCTATGAAAAACACATGCGGATATTTTACCATCGCCTCAAAGGTGGCTCTCGCTCGGTAATCGGGCAAACACCTTCCATTTGAGGCAGTAAAATCCCGTGTTTTTCGGGAGCATCCGTAAAATATCTATGGATGCTCCCCTTTTGGTTATCACAAAAACAAGGAGATTTTTACGTGTTAAATATGGAAGATTTCGGTCGCAGGCTGGCTTTTCTGCGACACAAACAAAACCTGACGCAACGAAGCGTTGCAGAGCATTGTTGCGTTACAGTTCAAGCCGTATCCAAATGGGAACGCGGTCAATCCTGCCCCGACATTTTGATGCTTGACGAATTGGCAAACATTCTTGGGGTCGAGATCAAAGATTTCTTCGATCAAGAAAAATCCTCATAAATCAGAAGGAGAATGTATGAAACAAAACAAAAAAATGGTCAACTATTTCAAAAAGTGGGAAGGCATGGGTGCATTTGGCATTGGTATGTTGGGGGTTGGTGCGCTGATCACTTGGTTGCAAATCAACTTTACGCTCCACGTTATCTCCATGTTTCTGATCGCAATCGGTGCTGTGGCGTTTCTTTACGGAAACATTGGCAGGGGAACAGAAAGTCAGATTACCGACAGCATTGTGCAAAACATCGAGTCGATCCGTTTCCCTGAATTAGAAGAGGATCCGAAGATTCGAAAGCGCACTCCTAAGGAGCCGCAGGAACTGACCTTTGAAGCCTTTGAAATGCGAAACGGCTTGTATTTTAAGAAGAAAAAGGATGCTTCCGTGATCTCTTCCGAATATACGTATATCAAAATGGTGGTGCTTTTTGATGCATTTTACCTCAAAAAGCGCACATTTTCGTTTATCACGGATGAAAAGATCAATGAAACACTCGACATCCCATTTGATTCCATCAAGGATATCGAGATCATTCGGAACACCTTAATGGTCGGTCACGGTGACAAACCGCAGCACCGTGTAAAAACCTGTCACATTGCCATTACATATGGAGACGGTCAACAAATCCTGCTTCCCAAAAAAGACGATGTTTATATTGATGATTTTGTTTTAGAGTTGAAAAAGAAATGCGGCAAATAATCAAAGACTTTGGGGCAACCTTCGAAAGAAGGTTGCCCCATCAGACTGTAGACAAAAAGGATGTCGTATTGACGAACACCTGCCAATATGGTATAATAGATACCGTAAAGGCAGGTGTTTTTCATGTACAGAAAAAAGGACAAAAGCAAGCAGACGCAATTGCAAATGTTGTGTATAGAAG
>JAZOPW010000279.1:0-3319 GCA_045655785.1 Eubacteriales bacterium | reverse complement strand
CAACTCCTTGGCTCACAGAACGACATGGCTACGATCCGACTTGTCGGTGATCCGACGCGACTCTTCTTTTGAAGTATATGCGTCCGACATCGACGAGGACATTCTTGACGTGGTCTATGAAAATGCACTCCGAGCAGGAGTTGAGGAGCATATGAACATCTTTGCCGCCGACGTGCGTAAGATCAAGAAAGAGGATCGACGCGGAACGGTGGTCTGCAATCCCCCTTACGGCGAGCGTCTGATGACACAGACCGAGGCAGAGCAGCTTTACCGCGACATGGGACGCGCCTTTGCCGACCTTGCCCCTTGGCAGATCTATATCATCACCTCACACCCCGAATTCGAGCGCTTTTACGGCAGACGTGCCGATAAGATCCGCAAGCTTTACAACGGCATGATTCCCTGTAATCTCTATCAATACTTCAAGCCTCAAGGGTCGGCAAAGCCACGCACAAGCAAATGACTGTACAAGCTCTGCAGGCAAACAAGAAAGGAGCAACCGTATGTCCTCGCCCAACCGTCACACATCCTTGCGAAGGCTGACCGTATGCGCTCTGTTTGCCGCACTCCTTTGCGTTCTATCCCCCATTGCAATTCCGTTGGGACCGATCCCACTCTCACTCGGACTCTTGGGCGTGATGCTGACCTCGCTTACCCTGCCGCCTCTCTCGGCACTCACCTCGGTCACAGTCTACGTTTTGCTCGGCATCTGCGGGCTTCCCGTATTCAGCGGCGGTATGAGTGGAGCCATGGTGCTGGTCGGTCCAACGGGTGGATTTCTATGGAGCTACCTGCTCGCATCCCCCCTGATCTCGCTCTTATCCCATAAGTGCCGTTCCTTCCCGTGCGCCCTTGTTGCCTGTCTTTTGGGAACGCTGATCTGCTACACCCTCGGAACTGCGCAATATATGCTCCTGACCGAAAGCGCACTGCTCCCAAGCCTTGCCGTGACCGTATTGCCGTTTCTCGTCTTTGATATTCTCAAGGCACTTGTGGCGGTTTACACCGAGCGGCTGATCCGCAAGCATCTGCCATTCTGACGGTCGGTCACGAAAAATTCTCAAAAAAGATGAAAAATCCTCTTTACTTTCCCGTGTAACCGTGTTAAAATGAAGAAAAACCCACAGAAAGGAAAACAACATGACCAATCAAGAACGTTTTTTACAGATATATCAGGAAAAGATCACGCGTGAGGGCTCGGATAAGCTGCTCGATTTTTTGATGAAAAGTGATTTTTTCACTGCCCCCGCAAGCACTCGCTACCATGGCGCATGTGAGGGAGGCTTGGTGGCGCACAGCCTGAATGTTTACGACTGTCTGGTCGATATTTTGAACCGTCCGCGCATGAAAGATCTGTACGGGATCGAATACAGCGACGAGAGCATCGCCATTGCAGGTCTGCTTCACGACATCTGCAAGGTTAATTTCTATAAGACCTCCTTCCGCAACGCCAAGGACGAAAACGGAAAGTGGGTCAGCGTCCCCTACTATACCATTGAGGATAATCTTCCCTACGGTCACGGAGAAAAATCGGTCTATATTGTCTCGGGCTTTATGCGCCTGACTCGCGACGAGGCGTTTGCGATCCGCTACCACATGGGCTTTTCGGGCACCGAGGACACCAACAACGTCGGACGCGCACTGGAGATGTTTCCGCTGGCTTACGCCGTTTGCTGTGCCGACATGGAGGCAGCGTTCCTGATGGAAGGAAAGCTGGCTGAGGAAAACAAATGAACCGACTCCCTTCCTCCGTCGCCCGTCCGCTGATCCGCTTGACCTACCTGCTCCCCGCCATCAGTGGTGTAATCCTGTTGATCTATGCCTGTGTTCCCCACCTGTTCTTTCTCTATCAGGACGTGGTGTATGAAACACTCTCTCCCTTTCAACTGATAGCAAACACCTGGAGCGAGTGCAGTACGATTTTGGGTGCTGACGCGAAAGCAAGTGCCGAGGCAGTCTTTTTTGCCTACACCATGATGTTTTTTGCGGTTTTGTTTTGGATCACCACCATCATCTACACCATCACGGCATCGGCTTCGGCAATCACATCCTGTATCGCATTCGCAAGCCCGCCCACCTCAAAGGAATCCAACCGCGCCAAGCGTTGGATGCGCTTTTTCTGCCCGGGACGCGTGCTGTATGTGGTGTCCAATCTGATCCTGCTGCTCGCGGCGGCGTTTCCTCATATTCTCCTGTATTTTTATCAAAGACAGCTTGGATATTTCGGCATGACGTTGCACTTTTTCGGCCCCTCCGACCTCTTACTTGCCGCCATTCTGATCCTGCTCCAAGTTGCTGCGTTTCTTGCCCTTTTGCCTCTGCAGGCAAGAGAGCATATGGATATGTTCCGATTGTATAAAGCAAAAAAAGATTAAAAACAGACCGTCGGTCAGCGGAAATGCTTGCGACCGACGGTCTGTTTCTTCTTTTATTTGATATATTCCTGCAAATTGAGCTTGCCGCGTGTAATTCCTGCGATGCAATCCTCAATGCCCTCATACTCTACGGTCAGATAGCCGTCGTAGCCCGCGCGCTTGAGAATCTTGACACATTGCGCCACGGGGATGTCACCCTCCCCGATCGAGCAGCCCGAAAGATAATTACAGCCGCGTGAGGTAAAAAATCCTGTCCCGGCTACAGGCTTTTGGTTGTGGGAGCGTATGCGGAAGTCCTTTGCGTGAACGTGAAAGGCGTAGGGTGCCAGGCGCGATACCGCGCGTGCCGAATCCTCATCCACACAGGCAAAATTGCCAATGTCAATGAGAAGTCCGTAGTTGTCATGCCCCACTGCGTTATAAAGCCTTTCCACACGGTCACTATCCTGTGCCACGTATCCGTGGTTTTCACTGCAGGTGCAAATTCCAAGGGTCTGTGCGTAAGCGGTCACGCGTCTTGCATTCTCGGCAATGGTGGGGAGCATACGGTCAAAGCTGATCAGCTTGCCGTCCACAAGCTCCTTTCCGCATACGTCATGACGCATCAGCCTCGCCCCCAAAGCGGCGGCAACGTCAAGCTGACGCTTCAGCCGCTCGACCTCCGCGTCGTCCTCCTCCTTCGAGCCTTTATACAGATTCGCGCCGATGGTATAGGCAACGATCTCAACACCTGCCTCCTCTGCCGCCTTTCGGATCTCTGCGGCATACGCCAGCTGATCCTCTACCGTTGCACCGTCGAAGGGCTTCAGATCGGTAAAATCAATTCCTTCAAAGCCCATTTCTGCGGCTTTTTTGACGACGTCGAGCTGGGTCATTTTCCCCGCCCTGATATACTGTTGATAAGAATAAGAGCTGACCGAAAGCTTCATTCGTTTGTCCTCCTT
>JAZOPW010000278.1:0-7004 GCA_045655785.1 Eubacteriales bacterium | reverse complement strand
TCCTCTGCCCCGACCCCTCCTTTGCCTTTTTCAACGAAATGCACATCGACGCGATAGACTTCACCCCCGACAAGCTCCTTGACGCGCTAATGCCCATGCCGATGATGGCGGATCGCAAGCTGGTGATTCTGAACGGTTTGAACTTCAACACCATGCGTCCGAATGAGCTGGATGCGCTTTGCGATGCGCTGGCACAGCTTTCGGATTACGATTACAATCTGCTCATCGTCAACGTCACTGCCGACTCCCTCGATCCCGGCTTTCTTCCAAAGAAGCCCTCCGCAACCCTTACAAGGCTTGGGGCGTATCTAACCCCTGTTCACTTTGAGCGTTGCTCGACGGCAAAGCTTGCCGCGTGGGTGGGAAAGCATTTTGCGCACAACGGTGTGGAGGCTCCGCCCGAGCTTTGTCAAGCCATGCCCGAATATTGCGGTCACAGTATGTTCCTTTTGGCAAACGAGATCGACAAATTAAGCTTCTATACACTTTCTCACGGAGAAACCCGTGCCACGGTCGAGAATATGCATCTGGTCTGCACACCTGTAAATGAGTACGACGCCTTTGCATTTACCAATGCCGTGATGGAGGGCAGAAGCGACGCCGCGCTTGCCATTCTTGCCGACTACCGTTTTCGCCGCATTGAGCCCGTGATCATTCTCGCTGATGTCACGCGCGTGATCTGCGACATGCTGAGTGTGTCGGCTATGTCTGCGGAAGGGACTCCGAACGCCGAGATTGGTGCCTCCTTTAAACCGCCGCTCCATGAATACAGAGTCGGACTATATCAAAAGAGTCTGCGCAACACCTCACCGCAAAAGCTGCGCCGCGCCCTGGACGCCTGCATTGCCGCCGACGCGGCACTCAAGCTCTCACCTCTCGGATATACACCGCTCGAAAAACTGATCTGCAGTTTGTAAATAAAGTGACCGCCCCAACCGATTGTTTCGATGCAAATATCCAACCATGATAAAAAATTGAAAGGAAACTACATGTTGAAAAAAAGAATCATCAGCCTGTTTCTTGTTGGCTTTGCAGTCATCATTTTAGCATGTGTCATTGTCCATTCGATTCAACAAGAAAAGGCAACAGAATTTATCAAAGCTTCCGAAATAGAACTTAACAAAAAAGAGCAGGAAATGTTCACCACACTCTTTGGCATTACTCCGCCCAAATATCTATCAATATTGGAATGCGCAAAAAAAGAAACAGATTCCGAAACTTGCTTCGCTGTAAAAGCAGCAGTTTCAAGGACAGAAGCAAATTCCCTTATAAACTCATTAAAAAAGCATACAGAAATTGAATTGTATGAACACAAGTGGATACGTACACCTGTTTTGGATGATTTTGGCAGTACCTTTTCTTGGTGGAATATACATGAAGGCAAACATATTGCAAGCTATGCCTTATATCTTGACAGTCATGACCCCGGTGGAGCTTCCGCTATTACCATAGTGCGTAGCGGAGGTGTTTACTATGTATATATGTGGTACGCAAACCCTGCACAAATAGCCAAATAACATATTGTAAAAAGATTTTGCTATAATGCGGCTTCTTCACCGCGCAAGCTTTTGAAAAAACCTGACCAAAACTTTTGCCAAACTGACGAAACCCATTTGTTTTCCCTACCATTACACAGCCCGCCCCATGCAAAAATGCTTGGAGCGGGCTATCTTGTTTGTTATCTGATTGTATAATCGGCAAGCCGATCAGCCTTCAGGCTGTACGGGCTGCTGTGCAAGGACCAGCTCGATGTCCTCGAGCAGGGTTCCAAGGTAAGAGGACAGCACGTAGAATGCTCCCGTCGCCTTGGTCGGATCCGAAACGGGATCGCCGTTTTCGTCAAACTCGTCCACGATCTCAATCGTCAAAAATGCCTTTCGGTCGGTGTAACGGTAGAATCTCAACACAACGGTCAGCTCATTGTTCTCGGTATACAGCTTGACCTCTTCCCCACTCTCGTTGGTATAGGTGTAGTCATTCAGCGTTGCCGCCATATCCTCTGCATAAAAGGAAATCTTTGCATCACAGACATCATCGCCCTGTGCAATGTAATCCTTGACGCTCATTCCGTGTGTTTTCTCAAACTCCGCCTCATCAAAGTCGCCCTCCAAGGAGAACCACAAAAGATCGGTGTAAAATTCGCGGAAGTTCTGCGCACCCGTTACCTGCTCGATCTCCTCAACGCCCTTATCGTTGACGTAGGTATAGGTGATGGTATAATCCAGCGCGGTGGGCTTTTCCTTGCCGCCCTTGAACTGATCGCAATAGACCTTGATCTTGCTTGAATTGACCTGCGTCTTGTCCGATTCGCTGTTGTCAAAGCTGAAATCAAAAGTCTTGCCGTCAATGGTCACCTGCAGGTCCTTCATATACGCAAGGTTGTAAGAGAAGAAATACTGCTTGTACCAGGTCTTTTGCTCCCACTCCAAGAAGGACATATAGTATTGGTCCACCTCTACGATCATATCGTACAGGAAGGAAGCCACGTAGAAGGTGTCATTTTCGGTACGCGGGCTGATCAGCATTACGTTTTCCATGTAGGCATCGATATTATTTTTCTCGTCCAGAACAGGAGAGCCAAAGGACAGATAATGCACGTTGCCGTCAAAGCCGTATTCCTGCAGTGCCTCCTTCGTCAGTCCCAGCTTCTTACAGGAAATGAACTCCATCTCGTAGAAGAGCCCCAGCACGTTGCTTGCCGTATCGTCGTTGATGGCGTGTCCGTCCAGAAGCCCCATTCCGCTGATATACGGGCTGGAGGAAAAGATCGTGTTTTCACGGCTCTCGAGATCCTGATAGGTGAATGCGGCGATCATTTCGATTTCCAGATCCTTCATAGTCTCGGAAGAGACGAGCTTGCCCGTCAGATCGACCGTACCCAGCACGAAATCGCTGACCATGGTGTGCGTGGCAACGGTGGTGGGATAGGAGATCATGGGTGTGACCATCGCCTCAACGGGCTGAAGCACGGTGTTGGAGATCGTATTGCTGACGATATAAACCGCACTGCGACCCTCCATCTGCACGTAGTATCCGCCGCCCGACAGAATCGCGTCACCAACCTTTACGGTGTATGAGGTATTGGGATCGGGCTTGCAGGTGCCGTCATCGGCATAGACCGCCTTCGTCACGGTGTAGACCGCAGGCGTGTAGGTCAGGTTGTTTTCTTCATCGTAGACATCGGCAAGTCCGTACGCCGAATAGTCGATGCTTCCGTCCTCCAGTTTGGGAGCGTTGCTTTCCTCGGAGGTCAGATCAAGCTTTTGCATCGTGATCGGATAGCCGCAGCTGACGCAAAGGCTGGCAAACAGGGTCTGATCATATTGAATCAGGCTGTCCTCAAAGCCCTTGATCTTGACGTCACCCTTCTCATTGCGATAAAACTCATAGGTTCCGTACTCGTTCGTAACCTTCACGGAATAGGTATTGTCCTGTGAGATCTGGGGGAACATCATGATACGGTCACTGTATCCCAACAGCTCGCCGCCCTCGGCATCGTAATCGACGACCGCATACAGCTCATAGTCCCCTGTTTTGGGGTCGATGCTGTATTGGTTTCCGCTGTATGCAATGTGATAGCCGTCCGAATTGACCTCCATCTTATTGCCCTTTTTGTCGTACAGAGCATAAGCACCGTCCTTTTTGCGGACGTAGTATTTTTCGGTATATTTCACGCCGTCCTCAACGTACACGTCGGTCAATCCATAGATGGCAACAACGTGGTTGACCACCAGCAACGCCACGATCAGAAACGCGGTAACAGCCGACAGGATCGCCACAGCAACCTTTTGCCGACGGTACATCGAATTCTTCTTTGTCTCTCGCTTTTTCTTGACCCAATGCGCCACCAACCGAATATCCTCTTCGGCGGTGATGACCGTTTCCTCGGTAACGGGCTGACCGTTCCAATACCACCCCTCAAAGGCATATCCCGAGCGCACAGGTCTTGGGAGCGCGCCGATGGGAGCGCCCGACACCGCCTCACGGCTCGGGGTCGAGACCTCGCCCTTGGCGGCATCGAATATTACGTTAATTACATTTTCTTCTATTCTCATTCGAATTTCTGTATTCCCTTTCTGAATCATTGAGAATCACATGGGGGTCAATTGCGTACCCTTCTTCTCACCAACACAAACAAACCTGCAAATGTAAACGCAACTGCGGGGAGAAATGCCAGAACAACAGTTGTCAGAGTGGTGTTCAGCGTATCTGCATAGCTTTTGCCGATCTCGCTCTCGTAAAGAGATACCCAGGTCAAGCCGACGGGAACGACCTCACTTCCGATCGTACGCAAGGTAGCCAGAAGCGCATCCGTATTTCCGTACGCGTTGCTCGACAGCACCTCATTCGAGGCAAACTCGGTTGAGCCGATCGCGCAAACGTAGGACGCATCATTGATGCTGGTATAGCCCTGACCCTCTCCGACGGTGCGGGTGTGACGGGTCATCGTCATCAAGCGGTAAGGGTCCTGTGGATTGTAGGTGTCCACAACAAGATCTTCACCGTTTGCATCGGTCAGGCGGTTGCCGCCGTTCTTTGCGTACGCATAGGCAGAAGAGCCTGTTGTAAAGACGTCAAAGATATCGCGCGCCCAATTGTTTCTGAAATAGTAGCCGTAGGTATAGGCGCCTGTTCCCGCCTCCTCATCAGCCAGCATATAGGTAAACTGATAGGTGGGAGAATAAGAGAATGACACCGCGTTGCCGAACACGACCTTCGGAGACGCACCCGTCTTACGCATATCAGAGGTCAGGGAGCCGCCCAAGCCGTCCGACAGATACTGTCCGATCACAGAGGTGCCGTCCATATTCAGCGCGTTTTCAAGATCGACGATCTGATAAGCACCCGTTGTCTCGTTGCCTGCGGCATCGGCACTGCTGTGGCGATCGACCACGATTCCCCACTCCTCCAGATACTCCTCCAAAATGGGGAGCTTGGGGGTGTCGGCGTCAAAGAAGACCATGTAGGAGTATGCCTGATCCAAAAACTTCTCCATTTTGCTTGCCTCGGAGACCGTGCCGCCGTAAAAAGCCGATTCAAAGTCCTCCTGTGGGTCAAACGTGATGATCAGGCGGCAATCCTTGGGGATCTCCTCCTTTTCCAGGTCAAGATATACCACGTTATATCCTGCCTGATCGATCACCTTTAAAAGCTCACTATACTTGGCACGTCCCTCCTCGGTGGCAAAGGGCTCACCGTGGTTGACGGTCAAGGCACAAACGGGGGCTTCGGCGCGTGTTACGGCAATGATGCCGCTCAAGAATTTCTTCTCGCCGCAATATCCCCAAGGGTCGGTTTGCGAATTGGTGTTATAGACGTAGAACGACTTCGCGCTGTAAATACGGAAATCGGTTCCGCTTGCCACGATGACGTCGGTCTGATAGATGGTGGAATAGGAGTTCGTACGGTAGGCATCCACCGATGAGGGGTTGTCCCATACGTCGCGCGTGGAGACACGGATGCTCTCGGGGAACTCATTCTGCATTTCCAACGCGGTATAATAAATGTAACGCATCTGGGAATTGCCGTACAAAAGGTCGGGGTCTGCGCAAAAGATGATGTCCACCACCACGGGGTCATCCTCATCGCGCTTTTCGTTTACCGAATCCAACGTGCTTCCCAGCAGGTGGATCGCGGCGTCGGTCAGACGGTAGATCCGTCCGTCCTCCCTTCCCTTGATTGCGGGTCTTGCCTGCTCACCGGTCGTTTCAATATACCATCGGTTGTCAAAGCAGAGCACAGACATCAGTGCGTTGAGCAGGATCACGACCGCAATCACTGCCACGGCGATCCCGAAGGACAGCGTACCGCGGCGAAGCTTTCGGTCAAATCCGTTTCCTTTCATCATATTGGGTGATCTTCCTTTCTCCGATAATTACGCACGGCGGCGTTTGACCAACACGAATACCGCAATCGCTGTGATCACGATCGCAGGGGTCAGTGCCAATCCGATGGTCCACCGCAGCATTTGTGCCGTGGTAATGGTGCTGATGTCACGGGAAGCAAAAGGCTGCACGGTCAAGCCCTCGGGGGTGATCTCTTTTCCGACCGTGCGGAACAGGCGCAGCATACTGTCGGTATTGCCGTAGACCGCCGACTGCAGAAATTCCTCGCTTGAGAAATCCACCGACGCGATCACACCGACGTAAGAGCTGGCTTGCTCTGTCTTCTGCTCGGTCAGGCTCATCAGGATCGCGCTCTCACCGCTGACAGGTACACCGTTCGCCCAGGAAACGGCATTCGCACCGCTCTCATACAGGCTGTAAAGGGTACGGTTGCCGCTCGTATAGCTTCCGTTGCCGTTGTTGACAAATCCCTGTGCCGCCGTCATTGCCGTAGCATTCTTGAACACGACCTTTCGGTCAAGCCCCTGCAGAATCTGATCCGATCCGCCCTCTCTCACGGCTTCGCCGTAGATCGTATAGCCGTCGGAGGTCAGCGACTGTGAAGAATCCTGCACCATATAGCGATAGGAATTGCCCGTGGAAACGTCGGTGTAGTAATTGAAGGCTACGCCCCAATCGGAAAGATACGCCTCAAAATTCGGCAGCTTGGGGGTTCCATCCTCGAGCAATACAAGGAAGGTGTTTCCATCCTCGGCAAGGAAATCATTCAGAATATCGACCTCGGAAACTGCCGAGACCTCATCGTCGATCAGGTCGGTATTGGGATTGTAGCTGATGAGCAGATCACAGCCCTTGGGGATCTCCTCATTGTAAAGATCGATATATTTGACCGAATATCCCGCGTCGTCCAACAGATACAGCAACTCATAATCGTAAAAGATCTCGCCGTGATTCCGTGTCAGACAGGCGACAGGCGCATTGCGGTCAACCGCGCGCAGAATCCCCGACGCCAGCTTCTTTTCTCCGTTGTAAGCCCACAAATTGGCAGTGTTTCCGCCCTTGAAGGTAAAGAACTCGGTCATCTGATATACACGGTGATAGTTTTCGGACACCAGGATCACGCTGGTCGATTTCAGCGCGACCTCATAGGTTTCTCCC